>JAQGMU010000507.1 GCA_028292195.1 Ramlibacter sp.
CGCTCTTTGTGATGCCGGGTCCGCCTTTGCGCGGGATCTTCTCGCCAGCCGCCACGTCGATCACGTAGATCGTCAGGTCGCTCAGTTCCGGGCTGAAGGTGGCCGCCAGATTGTCGCCGCCCGATTCAACGAACACGATGTCGGCCTCGGGGAAGGACTCGAGCATGCGGTCGATCGCTTCCAGGTTGATCGATGCGTCCTCGCGGATCGCCGTGTGCGGGCAGCCGCCGGTCTCCACGCCCAGGATGCGCTCGGCCGGCAGCGCGCCGCTGACGGTGAGGATGCGCTGGTCTTCCTTGGTGTAGATGTCGTTGGTGATGGCGACCAGGTCGTAGCGCTCGCGCATCGCCTTGCACAGCAGCTCCAGCAGGGTGGTCTTGCCGGAGCCGACCGGTCCGCCTATGCCCACGCGCAGGGGCGGCAACTTCTTGGTGCGGTTGGGAATGTGGTGGAGGAGGGCGCTCATGATCGGAACAGGCGTGAGTATTGGGTTTCGTGGCGGGCCGAGAGGATCGCCAGCATCGGGGTGAAGGCCTGGCGGGTGTCGTCGCCCAGGGTCATTGCGTGGTCGACGGCGAGGGGAATCTCGGCGGCCAGGCGCGCCAGGATGCGCTGACCGGCGCTCTGGCCGAGGGGGACGGACTTGATGGCGGACTGCATCATGTTTTCGGACCAGGAGAAGGCGAAGGTGAGGAGGATCGAACGTGACGGAGCGCCGGTTGCGTACGCCGCGCGTGCGAAGGCAACCGGGTAGGTGTGCGTAGGGTGGGTTCGCGCAGCGACCCCACCGGTTGCGCGAAGCGGTGGGGTGCCTACGGCAACCCACCCTACGGACTGCTGCCAATCGCCCAGCGACCGCCCCATCTGCTCCGCCTGCTGGCGCATCTCGCTCGTCTCGCGCGTGTGTCGCACCCACTGATCGAGCTGTTCCGCGCGCTCCGGCTCCCGCGCGACGGCTGCGACTACGGCAAGGTCTCCTCGGGCCATCGACAGATGCAATTGATCCACCAGCCAATCCCCCGCACTCGCCTCGTCGCGCACCAGCCCCGCCTCGACCGCGGCCTCCAGTCCTTCCGAATAGGAAAAGCCGCCCACCGGCAGCGCCGGCGAGGCGAGCCACATCAGCTGCAGCAAGGCCGCGTCAGTGATGGTGGTCGTGTCCGTGTTCGCCATGGTCGTGACCAGCTTGGGAGGGCGCATAGGCCCCCCCCTCGGGCTCGAATGCCACATTCGCCTCGTTCACGATCAGGTGCATGGCGCGCAGCATGTCGGCCAGCACGTGGTCGGGCTCGATCTTCAAGTGGTCCGGCTTGAGCTCGATAGGCACGTGCCGGTTGCCCAGGTGATAGGCCGCGCGCAGCAGGTCGAAGGGCGAGCCGTGCTCGCTGCAATGCGTGACCACCAGCAACTGCTGCGGCGCCGCGATCACGCGGACCATGGAGCCGTCCTCGGCCACCAGCACGTCGCCGCCGCGCACCACGGTGCCGCGCGGCAGGAACACGCCGAGCTGGCGGCCCTGCGAGTCGCTGGCGTCGAAGCGGCTCTTCTGCCGCACGTCCCAATCGAGTTCGACGGTGGCTGCGCGCTTGAGCAGGACGGGAGCGAGGCCATGGCCCTGGGAAAGGAGTTTGGAGACGTGCAGCATGCTCGCATCATGTCATTGCCGGCATGACATGGTGGGGTGGCGAGGATTTCTCAGAACAGGAAATAGCGCTGCGCCATCGGCAGCACCGTCGCCGGCTCGCAGGTGAGCAGCTGGCCGTCGGCGCGCACGGCATAGGTCTGCGCGTCGATCTCCATCTTCGGCAGGTAGCTGTTGTGAATGAGGTGTTGCTTGCGCACCTGGCGGATGTCCTGCACCGCGCTGACGGTCTTGGCCAGGCCGTACTTCTCCTTTACGCCGATGGCCAGTGCAGCCTGCGAGACGAAAGTGAGCGAGCCCCTGGCCAGCGCGCCGCCGAAGCTGCCGAACATCGGCCGGTAGTGCACCGGCTGCGGCGTCGGGATCGAGGCATTCGGGTCGCCCATGGCCGCCATCGCGATGGAGCCGCCCTTCAGGATCAACGCCGGCTTGACGCCGAAGAAGGCCGGCTTCCACACCACCAGGTCGGCCCACTTGTCCGGCTCGATGCTGCCCACCTCATGGCTGATGCCGTGCGAAATGGCGGGATTGATCGTGTACTTGGCGATGTAGCGCTTGGCGCGGAAGTTGTCGTGGCGCTCGCTGTCCCCGGGCAACTTGCCGCGCTGCATCTTCATCTTGTGCGCGGTCTGCCAGCAGCGCAGGATGACTTCGCCCACGCGGCCCATGGCCTGCGAGTCGCTGCTGAACATGCTGATCGCGCCCAGGTCGTGCAGGACGTCCTCGGCGGCGATGGTTTCCCTGCGGATGCGGCTTTCGGCGAAGGCCAGGTCTTCCGGGATCGCGGGGTCGAGGTGGTGGCACACCATCAGCATGTCGACGTGCTCGTCCAGCGTGTTCACCGTGTAGGGCATCGTCGGGTTGGTCGACGAGGGCAGGAAGTTGGCCTCGCCCACCACCTTCAGGATGTCCGGTGCATGGCCGCCGCCGGCGCCTTCGGTGTGGAACGCGCACAGACCTCTTCCCTTGGTCGCGGCGATGGTGTTCTCGACGAAGCCGGATTCGTTCAGGGTGTCGGAGTGGATGGCGACCTGCACCTCCATCTCGTCGGCCACGTCCAGGCAGTTGCTGATCGCCGAAGGCGTGGTGCCCCAGTCCTCGTGCAGCTTCAGGCCGATGGCGCCGGCCGCCACCTGCTCGCGCAGGGCCTGCGGCAGGCTGGCGTTGCCCTTGCCCATGAAGCCCAGGTTCATGGCGAAGCCGTCGGCCGCCTGCAGCATGCGTTCGATGTGCCAGGGCCCGGGCGTGCAAGTCGTGGCGAAGGTGCCGGTGGCGGGCCCGGTGCCGCCGCCGAACATCGTGGTGACGCCGGAGGAGAGCGCTTCCTCGATCTGCTGCGGGCAGATGAAGTGGATGTGGGTGTCGATGCCGCCGGCGGTGACGATGGAGCCTTCGCAGCTGATGATCTCGGTGCCGGGGCCGATGATGATGTCCACGCCGGGCTGGGTGTCGGGGTTGCCCGCCTTGCCGATCGCGGCGATCCGGCCGCCCTTCAATCCGATGTCGGCCTTGACGATGCCCCAGTGGTCGAGGATCAGCGCGTTGGTCAGCACCGTGTCCACGGCACCTCCGGTGCTGTCTCCCGGACCCGCCTTCGGCATCGTCGTGCGCTGCGATTGCGCCATGCCGTCGCGGATGGTCTTGCCGCCGCCGAACTTGACCTCTTCGCCATAGCCGCCGGCGCGCAGCGTGTAGTCGTCCTCGACCTCGATCACCAGGTCGGTGTCGGCCAGCCGCACGCGGTCGCCCGTGGTGGGGCCGAACATCTCCGCATAGGCGCGGCGGGGGATCGTGGCCATCAGAGTTTTCCTTGCACCAGGCCGCGGAAGCCGTAGACGATGCGGTCGCCGGCAAGGTCCACCAGTTCCACCGTGCGCTGCTGGCCCGGCTCGAAGCGCACTGCGGTGCCGGAGGCGATGTTCAGCCGCATGCCGCGGGCGGCGGCGCGGTCGAACTGCAGCGCGCCATTGGTTTCCGCGAAGTGGTAGTGCGAGCCGACCTGGATCGGGCGGTCGGCGGTGTTCTGCACCACCACCGTCAGGGTGCGCCGGCCCGCGTTCAAGGCATGGTCGCCGGCATCGGTGATCAGTTCGCCGGGAATCATTCAGTCCCCGCGCGAGAGCCAGAGGGCCAGGCCGGCGAGCACGGCGACCATCAGGAAGCCGGAGGTGTCGCTGGCATGCCAGTGCCACTCGGAGACGGCGCCATGGCCGCCGTGCGCGTGGGCGGAGGTGGCGAGCGCGCACAGGGCGGCGGGCAGCAGGCGCTGGAACATGGGGAGTCCTCCTGGGTTCAGACGATGGGCTGGTGCACCGTCACCAGCTTGGTGCCATCGGGAAAGGTCGCCTCGACCTGGATTTCGGGAATCATCTCGGCCACGCCGTCCATCACGTCTTCGCGGGTGAGGACGGAGCGCCCTTCGCTCATGAGCTGCGCCACCGACTTGCCGTCGCGCGCGCCTTCGATCACCGCGGCCGAAATCAGCGCCAGGGCTTCGGGGTAGTTCAGCTTGAGGCCACGGGCCTTGCGCCGTTCCGCCAGCAGGGCGGCCGTGAACAGGAGCAGCTTGTCTTTCTCGCGGGGCGTCAATTCCATGGCGGCGGCAATTTGTAACGCGCCAGTTTAGTGCAAGAGTTGCCTCCGGCCGTACGCCGTACGGCCCATGGACGCGATGGCACGGAACGTGCACTTAACACGTGTGAACCAGACCATCCCCATCCTCCCCGCCGGCGGCCACGAAGCGCCGCAGCGGGTGGTGAAGGTCCGGCGCGACTACAACAGCTGGGTCGCGCACGAGACGATGGAGGACTATGCGCTGCGCTACACGCCGCAACGTTTCCGCAAGTGGTCCACCTTTCGCGTCGCCAACACCGCCTTCGGCGCGGCTTCGTTCCTGATCCTGGAAGCGGTCGGCGCCACGCTGCTGGTGCAGTACGGCTTCATGAACGCCTTCTGGGCGATCCTGGCCACCGGCCTCATCATCTTCGTCGCCGGCCTGCCGATCAGCATCTACGCGGCCCGCTACGGCGTCGACATGGACCTGCTGACGCGCGGCGCCGGCTTCGGCTACATCGGCTCCACGCTCACCTCGCTGATCTACGCTTCCTTCACCTTCATCTTTTTCGCGCTGGAGGCGGCCGTCATGG
>JAQGMU010000567.1 GCA_028292195.1 Ramlibacter sp.
CCCGGCACGGCCGCAGCCTCGTCATCGACGGCCTTCTGCACCGCCCGGTAAAAGGCCTCCCGCGCCTCGCCGGCGGTGGGATCCCTGGCCCCGCCGGCCCAGTTGGCATTGGAGACGATCACGATCTTGCGCTTCGGGTCGATGAAGATGCCCTGGCCGAAGATGCCCCGCGCGGCGTAGCTGCCGTTGTCGTAGGTCCACCACTGGTAGCCGTAGCCGCGGCCCGGCTGGCCGATGCCGGTGCGGCTGGTCGTGGCTTCGGCCAGCCAGCCCTCGGGCACGATGGCCTGGCCGTTGACGCGGGCGCCATCGAGGACGAAGAGGCCGATGCGGGCGTAGTCGCGCGACGCGGCCTGCAGGCAACAGCCGCTGATCTCCTGCCCGGTCTTGCTCAGGATCCAGGTGGCCTGCTGCTCCATGCCGACGGGCACCCAGATCTTTTCCGACAGGTAGGTCGCCAGCGGCTTCTTCGTTGCCTGGCTGACGAGGACGCCCACGAGATTGGTTTCCCCGGTGCTGTAGTTCCAGCGCGTGCCGGCCGGCACCTCGCGCGGCAGGCGGCGGAGGTAGCTCACCGTCGCATCCACGCCCGCTTCCGGCTTGTGGTTGTTGAACCGCGCCACGTCCGAGTTCGGGTCGGCGTAGTCCTCGTTCCAGCGGACGCCCGACGTCATCGTCAGGAGCTGGCGGATGCTGACGGCGTCGTACGCCGAGCCTTTCATCTGCGGGATGTAGTCGCTGACCTTGTCGTCCATGCTCTTGATATGGCCGTCGCGCAGTGCCGCGCCCACCAGGGTGGAGGTGACGGACTTGGCCACCGAAAAGCTCGTCCAGCGCCCGTTGCCGTCGAAGCCCAGGCCGTAACGCTCCAGGCGCAGCTTGCCGTCTTGCACGATAAGGAGTGCCGCGCTCCGCTGGCCGGCCATGTAGGCGTCCACATCCACCGGCAGCTTCAGCGGCGCCCCGGGCGGCAGCGGCTTGGGAGTGCCACCGACCGCCACGACATGCGACTTCGCCAGGACCGGCAAGCGATCGAGCGCGCGAAATGCCGCGTCGCGCTGGGGCTGGTTCCAGAACAGCAGATCGCGGTTGGTTGGCAGCGTCGCCAGCAGCCCGCGCGTCTCCTTGTCGAGGCTGAACCAACCGGCGGCGCCGGCCACCACGAGGGCAGCCAGCACGCCGAGAGCGATCTTCTTGAACTTCATCGGGAACTCCGGACTGGCGGTTAGGACAGTCCGGATTGGACACGATGCGCCGGCAGGCTGCCAGGGGAGAGGTGACCTGTCAGCGACTCACGAAACGGGGGGCCCGCCTCGATTTCAGCTGCGCCTGGCCGCGGCCTCGCGCCGGCCGGCGATTTCCACCGAGGGCTGGGCGGCGCCGGCCGCACCGCGCGAGAACGCTTCGGTCGCCGTTTGCACGGCCTGGTGGCTGGCCTGCTCCACGACGATCCAGGCCAGGGCCAGGACGGTGGCCACCGCGACGGCCGTGGCGAAGCGCAGGGTGGCGGACAGCTGCGGCTGCAGGGCGGCGGATTGGCGGGTGGCGACGGTGGTCATTGTTTTCTCCTGGCGGGCCGGCGTGGCGCGATGGAGTGGACTTTAGGAACTGGCCGGCGGCGGCGCGAGGGGAAGGCGACGAACTGCGGCGGGACGCGATGAACTGCTGAAAAGCGGGGGGAATGGGGGGCCGCGTTGGCCGGATGCCACCGTCCCGGGGTTTCACCGGGCATCCCGCTCGCTGCAGGCCAGTAGGATGGCGACCACCAGGAGCGCCCCATGATTCGCAAATTGCCTTCCGGCACGGCCCCATCCGATCTTCCTGCCTGGGCGAGCTACGCGAATATTGCTGTCGCGTGATGGCTTACCAAGCGCATTCCGGCCAGGAAGGTCGTCTTCCGGTGACACCCCGGATTCGAGCCGTCGCCATCTGCCTCTTGCGGCATCGAGGCCGGATCCTGGTGAACGAGGCCTGCGATCCCGTGAAGAACCTGCGCTTCTGCCGGCCACTGGGCGGCGGAATCGAATTCGGGGAGACGGGGGCGCAAGCCATCGCGCGCGAGCTGCTGGAAGAAGTCGATGCGGCAGTCACCGATGTTCGCTTCCTGGGTGCACTCGAGAATATCTTCACTTACCTGGGCCAGCCCGGCCATGAGATCGTATTGGTCTATGACGCCGTGCTTTCGGATTCCAGCCTGTATCAGCGACCGTTTCTTGCCGGCAGGGAAAGCGACGGCCAGCCCTTCCAGGCGACCTGGCGCGAGCTCGGATCTTTCGGCCCCGCGTTACCCCTGTATCCCGAGGGCCTGGCGGAGCTGCTCGCTTCTTCAAGCTCGTGAATGGTGAACGTCAGCCCTATGCCGTCGGCCGCCTCTTCGATCAGACTTGAAGCGGGACCAGTTGGCGACTTGAGCGCGCTGGCGCAGGCGGTCCGAGGCGCGTACCGCGATCTTCCGGACGAGGTCCAACTGATTTGGAGGAAGCGGATCAATGGCTAGCCCGCAGAAAATGGCTGCAACAGTTCGCCTTGCCACTGAAGCCGATGCGGCGGCCTTGATCGAGCTGCGTCGCAAGCTGTTCTCCGAAACCTCGTT
>JAQGMU010000586.1 GCA_028292195.1 Ramlibacter sp.
GGGCGCGGCAACCACCCAGCCCGTGCGCAGGCCAGGCGCCAGCATCTTGCTGAAGCTGTCCGACTGGATGACGCGGCCGCCCGGTTCCAGCGACAGCAGCGTGGGCGGCGTGGGCTGGTCGTACCAGAGTTCGTTGTAGCAGTTGTCTTCCACCACGTAGACGTTCCAGCGGCGGGCCAGTTCCAGCAGCTGCTGGCGGCGCGCCAGCGGCATCAGCACACCGGTGGGCACGTGGAAGGTGGGAATCGTGTAGATGAGCTTGGGCGTGAGGCCGCGCTCCTTCATCTCCTGCAGGCGGCGCTCGGCATCCGCGATCACCATGCCTTCGTTGTCCACCGCGGCCCGCAGCACGGTGGCACCCGTGTTTTCCAGGAACGTCGCCATGTAGGGGAAGGTGGTGGACTCGACGATGGCTCCATCACCTGGCCCGACCAGCGCATTGGCGATCATGCTGAGACCGGCCGCCGAGCCGTTCATCAGCATGATGTTCTTGCGGTCCAGGCTGAGTTTGTCGCGCTTGTTGACCCAGCCCGCGATGCTGTCACGCAGCCCCGCGTAGCCGTAGATCATCTCGGAGCGGCCGGCGACGCCGAAGTAGCCGCAGGCGGCGCGGCCCTGCGTCTTCAGCACCTTGTCGGCGCAGCGCTGCAGCTCCTCGAGCGGGTAGGTGGCAGGGTCGGGCATGCCCTGGTCGAAGTCGTAGCGCGGCGGCGTGTCGTATTGGGGGAAGAACACGGCCGGGGCGGCCAGGGCCTTGGCGGAGAAGGGCGGAAGCGGTTGGCTGGACATGGGGGCTCTCGTGCGTCGGAACCCGACTATCGAGCGCGCCGCCGCTCCCGTCCAATACCCTTTAGTTGTCGGCGCGATACCTTTGGGTGATCCCCGCCGGCAGCGCGTACCTGTCAGCCGGCGATCGCCGGCCAGACCTCGTCGGCGCTCTTGCCCGCAAAACCCCGGACCAGCTGCCGGCGCCAATACGCCGCCGTGCCGAACTGGTCCCGCCACGCGATCAGCCGGCGGGTGCGAAAGTGCAGCACGTACTCGTAGCTGAAGCCGATGGCGCCATGCACCTGGTGCGACAGGCCGAAGACCGTATCGGCCGCATCCGCCAGCCGCGAGCGGGCGGCGGCGGCGAACGCGGCGTTGTCGGGAGCGGCGATCGCGGCATCGAGCAGCGCGTGCGAGGCGACGACCGCCGCGGCCAGCTCCGCCATCATCTGCTGCACGACCTGGAACTTGCCGATCTCGCGGCCGAACTGCTTGCGTTCCTGGGTGTAGGCCGTGGTGCGCTGCAGGCACCAGCGCATCGCGCCCATCATCTGCGCGCCGCGCAGCAGGGAAGCGCGGCGCAGCAAGGCGTCGAAATCGGTGCCAGCGAGCGCGTGCCATTGAGTGCCCGCGGGCAGGACGAAGCGTGCCGCTGGCTCGCCGGAAGCGTCCGCGATCTCGGGCTGCAACTCCAGTTCCCGGGGCTGCAGCAAGGCCAGCCGCGCGCCGGCGCCGTCGCGCGCCAGCACCAACACCTGCGACGCTGAACGCGCCCAGGGGACGTTGCGCACCGGCTTCGCCGTGTCTTCGACGAAGGCGAGCGCCAGCGGTTCCGTCGAAGGCTCGCTCCCGGCCAGCGCCAGCAACTGGTTCCCCAGCATGGTTTCCAGCAAGGGGCCGGGCACGGCATGCTCACCGGCCGCGAGCAGGATGGCGGCCGCCTCGTGCAGGCCGGCACCGATGCCGCCCTGCTCCTCCGGCACCAGCGTCAGCCCGAAGCCGGACTCGACGATCGCATCCCACAGCGCCTGCGGGAACTGGCCTGCCTCGGCGGTTTCCAGCACCGCAGGCGTGGCGAAGTCGCCGAACAGACGGGCCGCGGTTTCCTTGAATTCGTTGGTCATGTCCATGGCGTTCACCGCAATCCCAGCCCGCGCGCGATCACGCCGCGCAGGATCTCGCCCGTGCCGCCGCGGATGGTGAAGGCAGGCGCGTAACGCTGCGCGCTCGCCAGCAGCGAGCGCAGGGCCGGCACGTCGGCGTCGGCCAGCAGGTCCTCGGCCTGCACGATGTTGCGCACCGTGCGCACGATCTCCTGCTCCAGCCGCGTGCCGATGTCCTTGGCGATCGATGCTTCGAGATTGGGTGTCTGCCCTGCTTCCAGCATGCTGGCGATCGACAGCGAGATCTGCCGCACCGCCATCAGCTGCGCGAGCAGGCGGCCGATCTCCATGGCCGCCGCGTCGGACGGCTTCTCGCCGAGCGCGGCAACCAGTTCGGCCAGCAGCCGAAAGCTGCTGAGCCAGCGCTCCGGCCCGCTGCGTTCGTAGGCGAGCTCCGCGCTCACCTGGTTCCAGCCGTTGCCCGGCGTTCCCACCACGTGGGCATCGGGCACGAAGACGTCCTCGAAGACGACCTCGTTGAAATCCTCCAGGCCCACCATGCTCTTGATCGGGCGCACCGTCACGCCCTTGGCATCCAGCGGAATCAGCACCTGCGTCAGGCCGGCCTGGCGGTTCTTCTCGTCGGCCTTGTCGGTGCGGATCAGGGCGATCATGCAGTGCACGCGGTGGGCGTTGGTGGTCCACAGCTTGGTGCCGTTGATGCGCCAGCCGCCCTCCGTCCGCGTACCGCTGGTGCGCAGCGACGCCAGGTCGGAGCCGGAATCCGGCTCGCTCAGGCCGATGCAGAACGACACTTCGCCGCGCGCGATCTTCGGCAGCCATTCCAGCTTCTGGGCCTCGGTGCCGAACTTCAGCAAGACAGGGCCGCTCTGGCGGTCGCTGATCCAGTGCGCGCCCACCGGCACGCCGGCTGCCAGCAGTTCCTCCGTGACGACGTAGCGCTCCAGCGCGCTGCGCTCATGGCCGCCGTACTGCTTTGGCCAGGTCATGCCGATCCAGCCTTGCGCCGCGATGCGCTTGCTGGCCTCCGGCGAGAAGCCGAGGCCGACCTTGACGGGATAAGGCAGGCGGCCGGCGACGCGTTCGGCGGCGACGAAACGGCGCACCTCCTGCCGCAGGCCCTGCAGTTCGCCCGGTAGCGTGGGCAATTCGAGATGAAGGGGAGTGCTCATGGAAACCGGCGGCTCAGTCGCGCCAGGACGTGTCGATCTGGTCGAGCATGCGCGTGAGCGCCGCCCATTCGAGGGTGAAGGTGCGGCCGTCGGCCGTCATGCGGCGCTCGCGCACGGTGTCGAACTGGCGCGCCGTCCGCGCCGACACTTCGTCGGAAACCACGGACAAGGGCAGGCCGCCGGCCAGCGCCGCCACCTGGGCCTGGCAGGCGCGCTCCAGGTAGTTCATCTCGATGAAGGCTTCGGGCACGCTGCGGCCGCAGGCCAGGATGCCGTGGTTGCGCAGCAGCATGACCAGGTTGCCGCCGAGATCGCGGGCCAGCCGCTTGCGCTCGGCGTCGTCGTCGGCCACGCCCAGGTATTCGTGCGAGGACAGCCGCCCGTGGAAGCGCAGCGCGTGCTGGCTGATCATCAACAGGCCGGGCTGCTGCGCCGAGACGGCGATGCCCGCCGTGGTGTGGGTGTGGATCACGCAGGCGATGTCGGGCCGGGCTTCGTGCACCGCGCTGTGGATGAAGAAGCCGGCCCGGTTGATCGGCGCATTGGTCTCCTGCACCGGATTGCCGTGCAGGTCCACCCGCACCAGGTCGGAGGCGCGGATCTCATGGAACATCATCCCGTAGGGGTTGATCAGGATCGCCTCGTCCTCGCCCGGGATCCGTGCCGACACGTGCGTGTAGATCAGGTCGGTCATGCGGTAATGCGCGACCAGGCGGTAGCAGGCGGCCAGGTCGAGGCGGGCCTGCCATTCGGCGTCGGTGATGCCAGAAGGTCTCATGGGCTGCAAGCGTAAGGCGGCGTGGCCCGCTTGCCCAGCGCCAGGGTGCAATTCCACATCCATGATGCTTTGGCGGCGCGGCAGCTTTCCCGCGGGCGCGCATTTAGCATGCGGGCAGCAGGAGACAAGCATGACCCCAAGACGCCTCGTTCTCGCCGCCACCCTCGCGCTGGCGGCCCTTCCCGCCCTGGCCCAGGGCCCCGACTGGCCGACCCAGCCGGTCAAGATGATCGTGCCCTTCCCGGCCGGAGGTCCCACCGACTTCGCGGCCCGCCTGATCGCCGAAAAGCTGACCAGGAGCCTGGGCCAAACCGTCATCGTCGACAACCGGGGCGGCGCGGCCGGCATGCTGGGCACCACGGCGCTGGCGCAGTCCAAGGGCGACGGCTACACCATCGGCCTGATCGGCAACGGCCTGGTCACGCTCACGCCCTACGTGCGCAAGGAAATGCCCTTCGACCCGCTCAAGGACCTGGTGGCGCTGTCGAAGGCCGTCGACATCCCCTTGCTGGTGGTCGTGAACCCCGCGGTGCCGGCCACGGACATGAAGGCCTTCATCAAGTACGTCAGGGCCAATCCCGGCCGCGTCAGCTACGGCTCCGACGGCCAGGCCTCGCTGACGCACCTGACGATGGAGATGTTCAAGCTCGAGCAGGGCTTGCACATGGTGCACATTCCTTACCGCGGCACGGCGCAGCTGACCAACGACCTGCTGGCCAACACCATCCAGGTGTCCATGAGCGGCATCGCGGGGCCGTTGCCGCACGTGAAGGCGGGCAAGCTGCGGGCGCTGGCCGTCACCAGCAGCAAGCGCGCCGCCGCCGTGCCCGACGTGCCGACCATGATCGAGCTGGGCATGAAGGATTTCGACGTGACCACCTGGTTCTCCTTCTTCGCGCCGGCCGGCACGCCGCCGGCCGTTGCCGCCAAACTGAATGAGCACATCAACCTGGCGCTGAAGGACCCGGAGGTGATCGAGAAACTGCGCGGCTCCGGCATGGAGGCCGCGCCGACGACGCAGGCCGAGCTGGACAAGATCGTGCGCCGCTACATTGCGCAGTGGCAGAGCGTCATCAAGGTCGCCAACATCAAGCTGGAGGACTGATGGACGAACTGCGCACCGCGGCGATCCAGGTCGCCTGCATGAACCTGGTGGCGCGCTACGGCCAGCTCGCCGATCAGCGCGAGCACCAGGCTTTCAGCGAAGTGTTCGCGCCCGAGGGCGAGTGGATCCGTCCCGGCATGCACATGCGCGGGCGCGAAGAGATCTTCCGCTTCATGGAGTCGCGGCCGGCGCGGGCGCTGACGCGGCATGTCTGCGGCAGCATCGCGATCGACGTGGCGGATGAAGACCATGCGCGAGGCCTGAGTTATACGACCGTCTACCGCGAGTCCGACTACGGCGGAAGCGGGACCGCGCGATTGGTGCAGCCGGAGATGGTGGTCGACTATCGTGACACCTTCGTCCGCATCGACGGTCGCTGGCACATCGCCAGCAGGCACACGACAGTGGTGTTCTCCGACAAGGCCTGATTCACTCCGGCCTATGGAACTCCGGGTAGATCCGCCGCACCATCTCCCCGCCGCGCCCATAGCCGCGGCAAGCGCCCACCACCGGTGGCTTGCCGTCCTTGTCGAGGCCGTAGACACGCTCCGCGCTGGCGCGGTCGTTCCAGCGAATCTGGCTGCCCAGGGTCTGCACCGCCACGGTCGCCATATTGGTGATGAGGGTCAGCACATGCGTGCAGCCGGCCTCCCCGCCGACCCGCGCCTGCACCTCCTTGCCGAAACCGGCGCCCATGCGCAGGCCGACCAGGCGCTGGAAGTTGGGCACGGCCGACGGGCATTCGGGGAAGGGATGGCTGTCGATGGCCACCTCGATCTCGCGGATCTCCCGCTGCTCGTCGAAGGCCAGGCGCAACCACATTTCGTGGAACGGCTCACCGGCAGCAACGGTCGGACGAAACGGCGTCGGCGCCTCGTAGCTGCGGGTGTCGGCGAGGTGCGCCTCCACCTCCCAAAGGCCGTCATCGCGGCGAAAGCCCTCGCAGCGGATGGCGCGGGCGGTGACGGGAGCGCGGGAACGCGGTGGTGAAAGCGGCATGCCGGTGGCCTCAGGTGACTTGCACCAGCGTCTTGCCCTGCCCGCGGCCTTCGAGCATGGCGACGAAGGCGGCCGGCGCACTCTCCAGCCCCTGCGACACGGTCTCCCACTGACGGAACACGCCGGCCTGCAACCAGGCGCGCAGATCGGCGCGGGCGCGCTCGTGCAGTTGCGGGTGCGCATCGATGCGGAAGCCCGTGACCTGCAATGCGCGATCCAGCACCCGGGCGAAGTTGCGATAGGCATACGGCGGCCCGGAGTGGTATTGCCCCAGAAGGCCGCAGACGGCGATACGGCCGTTTTCGTTCATGCGATCGAAAGTGGCGTCGAGCACGGCGGCGCCGACGTTCTCGAAGCACACCTCCAGGCCCTGCGGCGTCGCCTCCTGCAAATCCTGAACGAACGAAGGCGATTTGTAATCCATGCAAGCGTGCAGGCCAAGCTCCTCCACGACGGCCCGGCATTTCCGCGTGCCGCCGGCAATGCCGGTCACCTGCGCGCCGAGATGGCGCCCCATCTGGCCCGCCAGGCTGCCCACCGCGCCGGCTGCCGAAGAGACAACCATGCGTTCACCAGCCTGCACTTTCGCCACGTGCACGACACCCAGCCAGGCAGTGATGCCGGGGCGGCCCAGCACGCCGAGATGCACGGACAGCGGCAAGCCGGCCACGGGCGCGACCTTCTCCAGCCGCCCCGCGGGCTCGGCGGCGTACCGCTGCCAACCGCCCCACCCGAGCACCGCTTCACCGGGACGGAAGCCCGGGTCGCGCGATTCGACCACCTCGCCAACCGTGCGGCCCATCATCAGGTCGCCGGGTGCCAGCGCGACGCGCCCCTGCACCGCATCGGCCAGCCGCTTGCGCATGTACGGATCGAGCGACAGGTAGTGCGCACGCACCAGCACTTCGCCGGGCGCCGGCGTGGGCAGCGGCGCCGAGCGCAGCTCGAACTGCGCTGCCTCGACGGCCTCCAGCGGAAGACTGCGCAGGCGCACCTGCAGGTTCTGGTCCATGCGGCGATGTTAGGCGCCGGCGAGCGCCGGCGATCAACACGCTTGTGATGCTTTGGCCGCGTGCCTTGTCCCGGAGGGGACGCGGACCTACGCTCGCGGCAGATCCAGGAGACAACGATGCCCTTGAACCGCCGCGGCCTGCTGGCCGCCACCGCCGCCTGCCTGGCCCTGCCGGCCGCACGCGCGCAGAAGTTCCCCGAACGCCCGATCCGCATGATCGTGCCCTTCTTCGCCGGCGGCAACACCGACCTCGTGGCGCGCACCACCGGCGACGGGCTCACGCGCGCACTCGGGCAGCCCGTCATCATCGACAACAAGCCCGGCGCCGGCGGGCTGC
Organism: Ramlibacter sp.; assembly: GCA_028292195.1. Taxonomy (GTDB): domain Bacteria; phylum Pseudomonadota; class Gammaproteobacteria; order Burkholderiales; family Burkholderiaceae_C; genus Ramlibacter. The sequence goes on from JAQGMU010000586.1 coordinate 7,296, forward strand.
TGGCGCTGAACGAACTGGTGCGCGCCCGTGCCGACGGCCACACCATCGCGCTGGGCACGCCGTCCACGCAGATCATCACCACGCTGGTCAGCAAGGAAGCGAAGATCGACGCGATCAAGGAGACCCAGCCGGTCGGCATGCTCTGCGGCGTGCCGCTGGTGCTGGTGGTCTATGCCGGGTTGCCGGTGAAGACCGTGGCCGAGTTGGTCGACTACGCGCGCGCCAACCCGGGCAAGCTATCTTTTGCCAGCGACGGCATCGGCACCAGCACCCACCTGGCGATGGAAATGTTCTGCCAGTCCACCGGCGTGAAGATGGTCCACGTTCCGTACAAGGCTTCCTACGCCGCCGACATGTCCAACGGGCTGGTGCATCTGGCGATTTCCGGTGCCCGCTCGCAGATCGCACTGGCAGAGACGGGCAAGATCCGAATCCTTGCCGCGGCCAGCGCGCAGCGCTTGCCCTTCCTGCCGCAGACGCCCACGATCGCGGAAGCGGCGAACCTGCCCGACTTCGACGCGTCCAGCTGGTATGCGCTGTTCCTGCCGGTCGGCGCGCCGCCGGAAGTCGTGGCGGCACTTGCCGCCGCAACCCAGGCGACCACCGCTCACCCCGAGTTCGTGTCGCGCATCACGGGCGGCGGCTTCCTCAGCCAGACGGGCGGCCCAGCGGAAGTGGCAGCCGTCATGGCCCGCGACCGCAAGAAGTGGGGCGCGGTCGTCGACACGCTGGGACTGAAGGTCTGAGCATGGGTGCGCTGCAAGACAAATCCATCGTCGTGATCGGCGCCGGCCGGGGCATCGGCGCCGCCGTTGCCGCCTACCTCGCCGCCGAAGGCGCCGCACTGCTGGTGGCCGACATCGACGAAGCCGCCGCCGAACAGACCGCGGCTCGCCTGCGCGACCAGGGGCGGCGAGCCGCCTCCATGCGCGTGGACGTCACCCGCTGGGAGGATTGCGCGGCGCTCGTTGCGCGCTGCGTCGATCTCCACGGCCGCCTCGACGGCGTCGCCAACTTCGCCGGCATCGTCTACCTGCGCACGCCCTGGGAGGAGTCGGAGGGCGACAGCGCCCGCCGCCTGTTCGAGGTCAACCTGCTGGGCACCTACAACGTCGGCGTGCACGCCATGCAGCAGATGCGCAGGCAAGGCGGCGGCGGCTCCATCGTCAACACTTCCTCGGGCACGCAAGCCGGCATGGCCGCCGGCGCGGCGTACTCGGCTTCGAAAGGCGGCGTCGCCAGCCTGACCTATGCCTGGGCCATGGACGGCGCCCCGGACGGCATCCGCGTCAACGCGATTTCGCCGGTGGCCACCACCGCGATGACGCAGAACACCGACGAGTACATGCGTGCCAAGGGCCAGTTGCAGGGCGCGCGGCCTTATGTCGATCCCGCCTGCAATGCGCCGGCCGTGGCCTTCTTCCTCTCGGATGCGGCGAAGCAGGTCAGCGGCCAGGTGCTGCGCGTGCATGGCGAGCAAGTGCAGCTCATGAGCCATCCGGCGGTGCTGTTGCCGGTGCTGGAGCAGGCGGACTGGGACGTCGAGTCGCTGGCGTCAGCATTGGCGCAGGCGTTCCCGCAGGGGCTCCCGCCCCTCGGACTGAGCGGCCTGCAAGGGAAATTCGAGCCCTTGAAGAAGGTGAACCAGGTGCCGCGCTGAGGCGTGGCGCGCGCTACTCGCCCGGGGCCATGCGCTGCGGCTCCGGGTCCAGTGCCGCCGCGGGGTACTGGAGCACCAGCAGTTCCAGGCCGGCCGCGCCGGCCTGCAGGTTCATGGGCGCATCGTCGGCGGCGCGCCAGATGCAGGCCGGCGAGCCGACCTCTTCATCCGCCGTGCGCAGCGTTCCGCCAACCACGACGTGGAAGCGGCCGCCACTCGCTGCTTGCGCCGGCGCAGTGCTGCGCCCGCCCGGGGGCAAGCGCAGCACCCAGGCGGCGAGCCCTTCGGTGTCCTGCGCAATCAGTTCCTCCACTTCGCTGTTCCCCAGCGCTGCCAGCGCCTCGCAACGCCGCACCGGAATCGGACCCACGGTGGCCTGGCGCTTGCGCAGGCCGCGGCGCATTTTCTCGCGCGACTCCGGCAGGTACCACGCACCGGGGTCGGTGTTGGCGCGCAGGGTGAGGTAGTCCACGCCCTCCGGCCCGGCGACGAGGGGGCCGTAGCCGGCTTCGCGCGAGCTGTAGTGGATGGTGATCGGGCCGATGGCGTGGCTGCCCAGCGTGCCGCCGCCCGCCGTCACCACCTGGAATTGCTCCTCCAGGTGGAAGTGCGTGGGCAGCACCCAACCGGGCTGCTGGTGCACGAGGAAGGCCTGCGGCGCGGGCCGCTGGCCGGCCTCGCTCTCGATCAGGTATTCGGTGTAGCCGTGGAAATTGCCTTCATCGAAGACGCGCGTGCGGGTCTTGCGTTCCAGGGTTCCGATGCGTTGCATTCCATCTCCTGCTTGCTCAGTGGCGCTGCTGGGGAGATGTTAGGAGAAACCTGGCCTGGGCCCTTGCCCAGATGCCGCAGGCTGCGAATTGCACGCATATGTGATGAATCCGCTTCGCCTCGAAATCGGTCAGGTCAGATCACGTGCGCGCCGCGCATGGCCGCAATTTCCGTTGCGGAGTAGCCGAGCCCGGCCAGCACTGCTTCCGTGTGCTCGCCCAGCATCGGCGGGGGGGCGCTGATGCGACCCGGGGTCGCGCTCATCTTCACCACCACGCCGGGCACCGAGATCGTGCCGGCCTTCGGGTGCTGCAACTTCTCCACCATGCGGTTGTGCTGAACCTGCGGATCGCTGAAGGTGTCGCCGAGCTTGTTGACGGGCCCGCAGGGGACGTCCGCGGCCGAGAGGATCTCCACCCACTCCGCGCGCGTCTTCGTCTCGAAGATCTCCGACAGCATCGGGATCAGCTCGCCGCGGTTGGCGGTGCGCACCTTGTTGGTCTCGAAGCGCGGATCGGTCAGCAGCTGCTCCTGCTTCAGCACGCGGCACATGTTGCGCCAGAAGCCTTCGGTCAGGCAGGCGACGATCAGGTAGCCGTCCCTGGCGGCGAACACCTGGTAAGGCACGATCTGCGGATGGCCGCCGCCCTGCGGCACGTCGGGCTTGCCGGTCACGTGGAAGCCGGTGATGTAGTTCGCCAACGCGGCGATCTGGCCATCGAGCAGCGAGATGGTGACCAGCTGGCCGATGCCGTGGCGCTCCCGCGCCAGCAGCGCCAGCGAGATGCCGTAGGCGGCCAGGTAGGAGCCCATGAAGTCGGCGATCGGCGGGCCCACCTTCACGGGAGGCCGGCCCGCCTCGCCCGTGATGCCCATGATGCCGCCCAGGCCCTGGACGATGATGTCCATGCCGGGCCGGTCGACGTATGGGCCGTCGGGGCCGAAGGCCGAGATCGAGCAGTAGACGATCGTCGGCTTGCGCCGCTGCACGGTGTCGTAGTCCAGGCCGAGCCGCCGCAGCGCGCCGGGCCGGTAGTTCTCGATCACCACGTCGCAGCGGTCCAGCAGGCGGTGGATCACCTGCATGCCGGCCTCGCTCTTGAGGTCCAGCGCGACGCTCTTCTTGCTGCGGTTGATTCCGAGGAAGTACGAGCTGTCGGCGCCGGGGAACACCTCGTCGTAACCCCGCGTCGGATCGCCCGTGCCGCGCGGCTCGACCTTGATGACTTCAGCCCCCATGTCACCCAGCATGGACGTGGCAAGCGGGCCCGCGCCGATGTGCGTGAGGTCGAGGATGGTGATGCCGTCGAGGGCGCGGGTGCCGGCGGCGACGGTCGGGGCAATGGAGACTGGTTCGGTCATGGTTTGGCTTTCCCTGCGGCAGCAGGCGCGGCGGCGGTCGATGCAGGTGGTTCGGCGGGCGTGCTTGCAGCCCGGATGTTTCGCTTCCAGAAGACCGGGCGCGGCATCAGTCCCCGCGGCCGGGCGATGACGACCACCACGAGGATCAGGCTGAAGATCACCAGCCGTTCGCGGCTGGTCACGCGCAGCAGTTCGGGCAGCGCGGTGAAAACCAGGGCCGCAATCACGGGGCCGAGGAAATAGTCACGGCCGCCGATCACGACGAACAGCAGCATGGCCACCGTCATGTAGAAGCCCAGTTCGTCCGGCTCGATCACGCCGAGGTAGTGCACCTGCAGCCCACCGGCCAGCCCGCACAGGAAGCCGCCCATGGCGAAGGACAGGATGCGCAGGTTCATCACGTTCATGCTGCTGGCAGCGGCGGCCCGCGGGTCGTCGCGGATGGCGCGGAAGGCCACGCCGTAGCGCGAATTCTCGAAGCGCAGCATGGCGAGCACCGCCACCACCAGCACCAGGGCCACCTGCCACAGCGACACCTTCAGGCCGACGCCGCTCAGGCCGAGCGCGCCGCCGAGGGTGCGCGAGTTCTTCAGCACCACGATCAGGATCTCGGCCAGGGCCAGCGTCGCGATCGCGAGGATCATCCCGTTCAGCCGCCGCAGCGCCGACACCGCCAGGCCGGCCACCAGAGCCGCAGCCGCCCCGCCCGCCAGCACCGCCAGCGGATACGGCACGCCGCTGCGAGCGGACAGCAGGCCCGCGGCATAGGCGCCGACCCCCATGAACGCCGCGTGCGCGGCCGAGAACTGCCCCGTGAGGAAGGTGACGTAGAAACCCAATGCCAGCAGCGCATTGATGCAGCCCAGCGTGGCGACGTGTTCCCAGTATCCGATGGCCATGCGTGGGCGCTTCAGCGAAGTTGCGGTGCGGGCGCGAGCCCGTGCGGGCGGAAGGCCAGCACGACGATCAGGATGCCGTAGGCCAGGGCGTCCTTGTACTCCGACATCAGCTGTCCGGCCACCACCACCTCGATCAGGCCCAGCAGCAGGCCGCCGAAGAAGGCGCCGTTGATCGAGCTGCCGCCGACGATCACCACCACCAGCGCCTTGAGCGCGAAGGTGGCGCCGATGAAGGGCGTGACCACGCCGAAGTTGAGCACGATGAGCATGCCGGCCAGCCCGCCGAGGGCGGAGGATCCGGCGACCGCGGCCAGCTTCACGCGGCCGATGTCGACACCGAATGCGCGCGCGATCGTGGGCAGTTCCGCCGTCGCGCGCACCGCCCGGCCGAAGCGGGTACTATGCACCAGCAGGTTGAGGGCGATGAGCGTGACGATGCCGACGGCCAGGATGATCACCTGCAGCCAGGTGACCCAGGCGCCGCCGAGGTCGAAGCCGGAGATGGTGGGCCGCGGAAAGGCGCGCTGCTCGTAACCGAACATCCGCACGGCCGCCGCCTGCAGCAAGGCGCCGACGCCGATGGTGACGATCAGGGGCGCCAGCGCGTCGGTGCTCTGGCCCAGCGGCCGCAGCGCCAGCCGCTCCAACAGCAGGCCGAGCACGGCGCCGGCCGCCAGCGCCGCGGCCGTGGCGGCCATGATCCCGCCGCCCGCGCTCATCGCGCCGTAGGCCGCGAACGCCGACAGCATCATGATCTCGCCGTGAGCGAGGTTGTAGATGCGCAGGATGCTCAGCTGCAGAGAGTAGCCAACGGCGATCAGCGCGTAGATGGCACCCAGCACCAGGCCGTTGACCAGTTGTTCGAAGAACATCAGTGGACGCCTGCAAGCTTGCGGCCCAGGTAGGCCTCCATGACCATCGGGTCCTCCAGCAGCCGGGCCGACGTGCCCTGGGCAACCAGCGCGCCGGCGCGCAGCACGTAGCCGCGGCTGGAGACCTCGAGCGCGCGGCGCGCGTTCTGTTCCACCAGCAGGATCGCCAGTCCGTCCTGGCGCAGGGCCACGATCAGCTCGAACAGTTGGTCCACCAGCGCCGGCGAAAGCCCGTGCGAAGGTTCGTCCATCAGCAGCAGGCGCGGCCGCGCCATCAGCGCCCGGGCGATGGCAAGTTGCTGCTGCTGGCCGCCACTGAGGTTGCCGGCCGGCGCGGCCAGCCGCGGCTTCAATGCATCGAAACGGGCGACCACGCGGTCCAGGTCCTCGGCGATCTGCCTGGTGTCGCGGCGGGCATAGGCGCCCATCTCCAGGTTCTCGCGCACGCTCATTTCGCGGAACACCTGCCGTTCGGAAGGCACGAGGGCGACGCCGTGGCGGACGATCTCGTGCGGCGGCAGGGTGTCGAGCCGGACGCCTCCCGGGCCGAGGACACACCCGCCGTCGGCCCGCCGCAGGCCGGTGATGGCGCGCACGATCGACGACTTGCCGGCGCCGTTGCCGCCGATCATGCACACGACCTCGTTGTCGGCCACTTCGAGCGACACCGAGTCGACGGCCGTCACCGGCCCGTACATGACCTTCAGGTCCTCGACCGCCAGCGCAAAGCTCATGTTCCGAAGTACTCCCGCGCCACGTCGGGATCCGCCTGCACGGCGGCCGGGCTGCCTTCGCAGATCTTGCGGCCGTGGGCCAGCACGACGACCTTGTCCGAGACCTGCATCACCACGTCCATGTCGTGCTCGATGATCACCACCGCCTCCAC
>JAQGMU010000613.1 GCA_028292195.1 Ramlibacter sp.
CTTCTGCGCGCCCAGGTGCACCGCCGGCGAAATCGGCGACACCTGCCGCATCGAGCCGTCGCCGAAGTACTCGCGCCGGCCGTCCACCCACAGCGGCGTGGCCGGGACCAGGAAGGGGATGGCGCTGGACGCCATCAGGTGCTCGATGGTGAGCGGCTGGAATTCGGCGCGCCGCCCCGGCCGGTGCCAGGGCTCCTGCTTGTGGTCGGCGCCGGTGTGGCAGAAGGTCCAGTGCACGCCGCTGGTGTAGCTGGACGCGGTGATCGCCACCGCGTCCAGAGCCTTCGATTGCAGCGCCGCGTCTATGCCTTCCAGTGAAATGACGCGGTGCAGGGTGTCGACCAGCGGCATGGTGTCCAGGATTGCGCCCTGCTTGCGGGCGTGGCCCCACAGCTTGACGGCCGTCAGCAGCCGGCTGAAGCGCACCCACATCGGCGCTTCCAGCCGGTAGACGTCGTCGCAGTGCAGGTCGCACCAGAAGGAGCGCAGCTCGTCGAAGGCCACCAGCCCGCGGGCGGCGCCGCTGGCCAGGTAACTGACGTTCAGCGCGCCGGCTGAGGTACCGACCAGCACCTGGAACGGAAAGGCCCGCTCATCCTGGTCCGGCTGCACCCGCAACATGGCGCAGACCGCCCCGAGAACGCCGACCTGATAAGCGGTACGGGCGCCGCCGCCCATGAGCACCAGCCCCCGGACAATGCGGGACGGGCGGACGAGGCCGCTGTGGATGATGGTGCCGAGGCTCATGAACAGGGAGCTTGCGGGAGAGCGGTCACTCGCATGGCAAGCCCTTTATCGTAGAGCTTGGCGGCCGGACGGCATAGAGGAATGCTACGGGGCCCTTATTGCTGTGTAGGAGGCGCAGGATTCGTCCTACACGGCTGGGCCAGCACGTCCGACACCACGGTCCAGGAGACCGCCCTACAGTGACCCTGTCCCCGGGATCCACCGCCCGGCACTGCAAGGAGTCCAGATGATCCAGCTCGCGACCGACCCGAACGCCAGCCGCCGCCGCTCCACCTGGCGTCCCGACGCAGGCGAAGCCAAGGAAACCCCGATGGCCGCCAGCCGCCGCAGTGGCCATGCGTGGCCCTTTATCAGCCGGCACGGCGAGCAACCGGTCCGCCCAGACAGCAAGCGCGCGCCCAGCACCGACAGCGGCAGCTGAGCGAGCCCAGGAGAGATCACATGTACAAAGAACCCAAGTCCCCCAACCGCTACAGCGACACGCCCCGCGACAAGCCCCAGGCCGAACGCGTCGAGCATGCCAACCTGGAGCGTCCGGGCGCGCAAGCCCACCCCAAGGCAGCCGGCTGGAGCCGCGTGCACGACCCGGTTGCGGCCTGGCACCTGCGCTGATCCGACAGGATCCCTGAAGGTGACGAAGCCGGCCTGAGTGGCCGGCTTTTGCGCTTGTGAATCCCGGTTTTTCCCAATGCGGCCCGCGTGGCCGCATTTGTCTTTCCCGCGTGCGAAAGGACCTGCGGCCGAGGCGTGAATGGCATTGCTTTTCAGGGGCACGGCGCGCATAGTGATTCGAAGCCAGCGACATTCACGTTCCTTCCCCGCGCCGCCCGGCGCCACGTCAACCCGAGTGCAAACCAGGAGGCTCCATGAACCTGACGATCAGCGGTCACCATCTCGAAGTAACCCCCGCTCTCCGCAATTACGTGACCACCAAGCTTGATCGAATCACCCGCCACTTTGACCAGGTCGTCGACATCAAGGTCCTCCTGACCGTCGAAAAGCAGAAGGAGAAGGAACGAAGGCAACGCGCCGAATGCAGGATCCACGTGAAGGGCAACGACATGTTTGCCGAAAGCTCGCACGAGGACCTCTATGCCGCCCTCGACGAGCTGGTCGACAAACTCGACCGCCAGGTGGGCAGGCACAAGAACCGCATGCAGGACCACCACTGCGACGCCCCCAAGCGCGTGATGTAGGCGCACAAATCGTGCAAAAAGGCCCGCTTCGCGCGGGCCTTGTGCATTCAGGACGTCGTCCGCGGCTGGGTTGTATCCGTTTTGTTGCAGTGCATCGCCCCAGGTGCATAATCCGCCCCACCCAACCATGAACCGCCTCGCGTCCATCCTGCCGCCCGCCCAAGTCCTGGTCGGCGTCGACGCCACCAGCAAGAAGCGGGCGTTCGAGGAAGCCGGGCTGCTGTTCGAGAACCTGCACGGCCTTTCCCGCGCCCTGATCACCGACAGCCTGTTCGCGCGCGAGCGCCTGGGTTCCACCGGCCTCGGCCACGGCGTGGCGATCCCGCACGGCCGCATCAAGGGCCTGAAGGCGCCGATGGCGGCGCTGTTCCGCCTGGCCTACCCGATCGGCTTCGACGCTCCGGACGAACAGCCGGTCAACCTGCTGATCTTCCTGCTGGTGCCGGAAGCCGCGACCCAGAAGCACCTGGAGATCCTGTCCGAGATCGCCGAGCTCCTGAGCGACGCCGCGCTGCGCGAGCAGATCAAGTCCAGCGGCGACGCCACCGAGCTGCACCGGCTGATCGCCGCCTGGCAGTCGGCGCAGCCGCTGTGAAGCCCGGACGCCTGCGCGTTTGAAACCCACCGTCGTCAGCGCCGACGTCCTGTTCGAAGACCACCGGGCCCACCTGAAATGGGAGTGGGTGGCCGGGCTGGGCGCGTCCGAGCGCCGCTTCGACGAGGTGGCGGTGCGCGCCGCCCGCTCCGGCGCCGACCTGGTCGGCTACCTGAACTACATCCATCCCTACCGCGTCCAGATCCTGGGCGTGCGCGAGGTGGCCTACCTGACCAACGCCACTGCCGAGGACTGCGCGCGCCGCATCGCCCGCATCGTCACGCTGGAGCCGCCGGTGCTGGTGCTGACCGACGGCCAGGTCGCGCCCGAGGCGCTGCTGTCTATGTGCGAGCGGGCGCAGATCCCGATGTTCGCGAGCAAGGAGCCCTCGGCCTTCGTCATCGACGTGATGCGGGCCTACCTGTCCAAGCACTTCGCCGAGCGCACCTCGATGCACGGCGTGTTCATGG
>JAQGMU010000619.1 GCA_028292195.1 Ramlibacter sp.
ACGCTTACGCGACCTTCTTCAGGCCGGCGGCGGGAGCGCCTTCGACCACGGCGAACAGGTCGTCTTCCTTCATGACCAGCAGCTCGTCGCCATCGACCTTGACGGTCTGGCCGGAGTACTTGCCGAAGAGGACGCGGTCGCCGACCTTGACGTTCAGGGCCATCAGCTCGCCCTTGTCGCTCTTGCGGCCGGGGCCGACGGCGAGCACTTCACCCTGGTCGGGCTTTTCGGCGGCGTTGTCCGGGATGACGATGCCGGAGGCGGTCTTGGTTTCTTGTTCGAGGCGCTTGACGATCACGCGATCGTGCAGGGGGCGAAGTTTCATTGCATCTCCTTCAGGGAAGCTGGGGGTATCAAAGGGCGCCGACGGAAGTTAGCGCACATTAACTCGTGTGGAGGAGGACTGGGCAGCTCTGCTGTTAGCACTCAACTCCAACGAGTGCTAATCATAAGGGCATTCCTGTCAGTTTCAAGCGCGGCGGCGGGTCGGACAGCACTGACGCGCCATAAGCGGCAGAAAAGCTTACTTTCCGCTCGACGTGGCGGCGTGTTGCCTCTGCTCCCATTGCCAGGCGTGGGCAATGATCGTTTCCAGCTCGGCGTATTGCGGCCGCCAGCCCAGCTCCGCCCGGGCCCGGGCGGCGTCGGCCACCAGCACCGGTGGATCGCCCTCGCGCGGCGGGTCGTCGCGCAGCGGGATGGCATGGCGGGTCACGCGGCGCGCCGTGCCTATCACTTCGTTGACCGAATGGCCGGCGCCGTTGCCCAGGTTGTAGACGGTGGTGGCAGCGCCCTTTTCCAGCGCCTGCAACGCCAGCAGGTGGGCGCTGCACAGGTCCTGCACGTGCACGTAGTCGCGGATGCACGAGCCGTCGGGCGTGGCGTGCTGCGAACCGAAGCGGGCGATCACGGGCCGGCGGCCCGACGCCACCTGCAGCACCAGCGGGATCAGGTGGGTCTCGGGCTCGTGGCGTTCGCCCAGGCTGCCGTCCGGGTGCGCGCCGGCGGCGTTGAAATAGCGGAAGGTGATCGAGCGCAGCCCGTAGGCGCGGGCGTAGTCCTCCAGCGCGTTCTCCACCGCCAGCTTGCTCTTGCCGTAGGGGTTGATCGGCTGGCGCCGGTGCGCTTCGGTCATCGGCATTTCAAGCGGGTCGCCAAAGACGGCCGCGGTGGACGAGAAGATGAACTGCGTGACGCCCTCGGCCAGCATGGTGTCCAGCAGCGCCAGCGTCTGCACCAGGTTGTTCTGCCAGTACTTCGCCGGCTGCGTCATCGACTCGCCCACCAGGCTGGCGGCGGCGAAGTGCATCACGCACAGCGGCTGGTGCTCGCGCAGCACGGCGGCCATGAAGGCGCGGTCGCCGATGTCGCCCACCTTCAGCGCGGCGCCGCCCACCGCGTCGGCGTGGCCGGTAGCGAGGTTGTCCACCACCACCGGTTCGTAGCCGTGCTCCAGCAGCATGCGGACCATGTGGGAGCCGATGTAGCCGGCGCCGCCGGCCACGATCACCGGGCGCGATTTCTTGTCGTTCATGAAGTCAGGGCCGTGCGGCCGAGGATGGGGAACAGCTTGGCCAGCCCGTCGGCCATCACCTCCACCGCCAGTGCGGCGAGGATCAGGCCCATCAGGCGGGTCAGTACGTTGATGCCGGTCTGGCCCAGGATGCGGGCGATAGGGTGCGCCAGCGCGAAGCTCAGCGCCGTGACCAGCGCGATCACCACGCCGAAGCCCACCAGCGTGCTGAGCTGCAGCCAGGTGTGGGCCTTCTCGGCGTATATCACCACCGTCGACATGGTGGCCGGGCCGGTCAGCAGCGGGATGGTCAGCGGCACCACCGCGATGCTGGCGCCCATCGCTGCCTTCTCCGCGCCTTCCGCCATCTCATTGGTGGCCGCCTTGGCTTCGGCCGGCTTGGCATTCAGCATGTTCAGCGCGCTGGTCAGCAGCAGCATGCCGCCGCCCACCTGGAAGCTGGCCAGCGAAATGCTGAAGAACTCCAGGATGCGCAGGCCCATCAGGGCGCTGGCAGCGATCACGCAGAAGCAGCTGAACGAAGCCGTCCAGATGACGCGGCGCTGCTGCGCCCGCGAAAAGCCCTGCGTGTAGTGGATGAAGAACGGGATGATGGCCGGCGGGTTGACGATGGCCAGCAGGGTGATGAACGCCTTCCAGTCCATTCAGCCGCCCGCGCGCTGCGCGTCCAGTTGCGCCAGCTCCTCGGTCGTGGCCGGGTGGCGGCGGCCGAACATGCCGTAGCCTTCCATCTCCAGCACCTTGGCGCCGTCCTGGTTGAACATCTCCCAGCGCGATCGCACCAGCCCGGTGTCGGGCCGTTTGCGCAGCGGCCGGGACTCCAGGATGGTGTGGCGCAGCGACAGCTGGTCGCCCGGAAACACCGGCTTCAGCCAGCGCAGGCTCTCCAGCCCGGGCGAGCCACGGCTGGCGGAGTGCTGCAGCATGCTGTCGACGGTCAGCCGCATCGCCAGCGCCGCGGTCTGCCAGCCGCTGGCGCACAGGCCCCCGAACAGCGAAGCGCGGCCCGCCTCCTCGTCCAGGTGGAAGGGCTGCGGGTCGTACTTGCCGGCGAACTCCTTCACTTCATCGGCGGTCACCGAAGTCGTGCCGAGCTCGCGCACGCTGCCTGGCTGCAGGTCTTCCCAGTAGAGGGTGATGGGCATCAGCGGCCCCCTGACACGTCCACCAGCGACATGGTGGTGTAGCTGGCCTCGGGCGACAGCAGCCAGACGATCGCCTGCGCCACTTCATCCGCGCTGCCGCCGCGCTGCATCGGCACCTGGTGCGCCAGGTCCTGCACCCGGTTCGGCAGCCCGCCGGAGGCGTGGATCCCGGTCTCGATCAGCCCCGGCCGAACTGCGTTGACGCGGATGCCCTCGGCCGCCACTTCCTTGGCCAGCCCGATGGTGAAAGCGTCGATGGCGCCCTTGGAGGCGGCGTAGTCCACGTACTGCCCGGGCGCGCCGAGCCGCGACGCGGCGCTGGAGACGTTCACGATGGCGCCGCCGCGGCCGCCGTGCCGCGTGCTCATCCGCTTGACGGCTTCACGGGCGCAGAGGAAGCTGCCGATCACGTTGATGTCGAACATGCGCTTCAGGCGCTCCAGGCTCATCTCGTCGACGCGCGCCTTCTGGTCGACGATGCCGGCGTTGTTCACCAGCGCGGTCAGCCGGCCCAGCTGGCGGTCCACCTGCTCGAAGAGAGCGAGCACCTGCGGCTCGTCGGCGACGTCGCCCTGGATCGCCAGCGCCGTGCCCCCGGCATTGCGGATGGCCGCCACCACTTCCTCGGCGGCGCCCGCATTGCGCGTGTAGTTGACGGCGACGGCGTAGCCCTTGCGCGCCGCCAGCAGCGCGGTGGCGGCGCCGATGCCGCGGCTGGCGCCGGTGACCAACAGAACCTGATCGTGCACTCTCTCGCCCCCGCGCCGCGCAGGGTGCGGCGAGCCGCCATTAAAGCAAAGACGGGCGCCCTATAGTCCGGAAGGGACGGGCGGAAGCGCCTGGCTCGCCCCGAACACCTCTTGCGCGGGCCGGGTCTCCGGCAGCACGTACACGATGCCGTCGGAGCGGCGAAACGCCGGCGCCACCACCTCCAGGAAGAATTTCACCGGCACGTTGATGCAGCCGTAGGTGATGCGGTGGTCCGCGGCCACGAGGCTGGCCAGGCGCTGCAGCCTGCGTTCCAGCGGGACGCCCACCGCCACCCGGTGCAGGGCGATGGCGGCGTCGTAGTCGACCCAGAGGATTTCGTCGCCGTGCGCGTTGCGGTCCAGGGATGCGACGAAGCGGCCGGCCGGGGTGGTGCGCTCTTCCGGCAGGATGGTCGACAGCGCGCGCGCGCCTATCCCGGCCACGCCCGCGTCACCCGGCGCCAGTCCGAGCAGCGCCCGGGCCGTCCCCAGCAGGCGGGCCTGGCCGTCGAAGACGAACACGCGCGAATGCAGTTTGTCGACGATGACGAAGGGCAGGCCGTGGTGGTCGCCGGAGCGGACGGCCCAGTCCGCCACGTAACGCGCGTCGCGCGAGACCGGCGCGCCCAGGAAATCCGCCTGCTCCGCGGCCAGGCCGGCCTGGCAAGCCAGGCTCGCTGCCAGCAACCATCCGATGACGCGTAGGCGCACGGAGCGTCCTAGTTGCGGTACGGCTTCACCGGGCGCGCGGGTGCCCGGGCTGGCGCGGCCGGCGCCTGCGGAATTGCGGCCGGTGCGGCGGCCGGCGCCGCGGGCGCTGCGG
>JAQGMU010000669.1 GCA_028292195.1 Ramlibacter sp.
GCGGTTCGCGCGGGTCGCATACGCGTTCCAGTCGCCGCGGGTATAACCGGCCGCGCGCACCATCGGGCATGCCCCGCGCTCGCCTTCGGGCGCGTAGCGCATCGCGTTCAGAAGCTTGGCGCAGTTCTCGCGATTCGCGTGCGGCAGCGCGATGCCCGCCGCACCGAGGTTGAGCAGCTTCTTGATGAGCGCGGAATCGACTTCGGGCACGCGCACGAAAGGCGTTACGCCGGACGCGTCGGCCGCACGTATGCAATGGGCCGCGCGGTCGAGGTCGAGCGCGCTGTGCTCCATGTCGATGATGACGAAGTCGACGTCGGCCGCGGCCATCATCTCGATCATCATGGGGCTGCCGGTGAAGAGAATCATGCCGGTGACCGTTTCGCCTTCGGCAAGACGCTGCCTGATGCGGTTCTGCATTTGCATGGGGGATACCTGGTTTATTCGGCAGTGTGCAAGGCCGCCACGCCGCGCGGAAAAGCGCTCTTCGATTTTACAGGGCACACGCCGCAGCGGCCGTACTTCCGGCAATGGGCAGAAAGCTCAGCCGGCGGCGTCGGCGAGCTGCATTGCGCGAAAGCCCACCTGCCCGGTGATCATGCCGCTCATCGGCAGCACGCAGCAGATCGCTTCGAGCACGTGGCGCTTGGTCATCCCGTAATCGTAGGCACGCCGCATGTGCTGTGCGGCGAGATCCGCCTCGCCCCGCATGCAGAGCGCCGCGACGGCGATCAGCTCGCGCGGACCGGGGCCGAGCAATTCATCCTTCGCACCCTCTGCGAGCAGGCAGTGATCCGCAAAAGCGGAAGCGCGTCGTACCAGCTCGGCATCGATCTGCGCGGCATAGCGCCATTCCGGTGTCTGCGCGGCGCTCTCGGGCCCACCGCTCTTGCGGGTGCGCCCGAGCTTCATCTCGGGAAACGGCTTCAGCTCTTTCGGTTCGCCACCCGGTGGAAGCTCGCCGTAGGGGTACAGCGGGTTGTTCGCTTCCATGATCGCGAGCGAGACGAAGGTGAGACTGGACCAGCCGACCACTGCGGCGAAAGCCGTGGCGCCTTCGAACAACGCTTTGTTCGTGAGGCCCATGCGGTATGCCCGCCTGACGTGATTGGGGGCGTGGCGAAGATCGCTTTTCGAACATAGCGCCGGGATCGCGATGAGCTCGCGCATCGGACCTGAAAGCTGGTCGGCCGAATGCGACTGCCCGTGATACTGGTGCAGGTAGCTGCCGGTCTCGTTGATCAGTTGATACGTCGCCGGCGCGGCATACGCGAGCGGCTTCCACTCCGGGAAAATGTCGCCCCGCGCTTTGGTGGCACGCGCGAGCAGGGCTTCGGGGGTTAGATCTTCTTCTTTCACTCGTGAATCTCCATTGTTCCAA
The DNA here is from genome assembly GCA_028292195.1 of Ramlibacter sp. Classification (GTDB taxonomy): domain Bacteria; phylum Pseudomonadota; class Gammaproteobacteria; order Burkholderiales; family Burkholderiaceae_C; genus Ramlibacter. Next base: position 1,382 of record JAQGMU010000669.1, read on the forward strand.
TTCAAGATGGATTTTTGTCACCTTGTCACTTTGTCACTCCCATCCCTTTCATCACTTCTTCACCGCATCACTCCCCCCGTATCCCCGCCTCCCGCACCAGCTTGCCCCACTTCTCGCTCTCCGCGCGCGTGAAGTCGCGCAGCGCTTCGGGCGTGGTCGACAGCGCTTCGATTCCCATCTCTTCGAATTTCTGGCGGATGTCCGGGGCGCTCATCGCTTTGGCGAGGCTCGTTTGCAGGCGCTCGGCTGTGGCCTTCGGCGTCGCCGCGGGAACCCAGACACCCCACCAGTTCTCGGCGACGAATCCGGGCAGTCCCGCTTCCGCGAACGTCGGCACTTCGGCGACGACCGGCAGGCGCTTCGCACCCGTGACCGCGAGCGGACGCGCCTTGCCGACGCGTATGTGCTGGAGTATCGGCTGGGGATCGGCGAACACGAGCTGCACCTGGCCGCCGAGCAGATCCTGGATCGCGAGCACGCCGCCTTTGTAAGGCACGTGAACCATCTCGATGTTCGCGAGACGCTTCATCATCTCGCCGCCGAGATGGCCCAGTGTCCCGGGTCCTGCCGTGCCGAAGTTCATGGAGTTCGGCTTGTCGCGGGCGAGCTTGATGAATTCCATCAGGTTCTTCGCCGGTGAATTGCCGTTGGTCACGAGCACCGTCGGGCCGATCGCCACGAGCGACACCGGCTGAAAGTCGCGCGCCATGTCATAGGGCACTTTGGAGATCAGCGGATTGATCGAGACGGGCCCCATGTTCCCGATCACGAACGAGCTCCCGTCAGCGGGCTGGCGCGCCGCGTACTCGATGCCGATCGAGCCGTTCGCCCCCGACTTGTTTTCGACCAGCACCGTCTGGCTCCAGATCTCCCCGAGCTTCTGCCCGATGATGCGCGCCATGATGTCCGAGGCGCCGCCAGGTGGATACGTGGTGATGAGACGGACCTGCTTGGCCGGCGCCGTCTGCCCGGAAACAACGTGCGGCGTCAGGAGCGCCGCGGCGCAGACGATCGATGCAACGAAGAACGTACGCGTAACCCGTGTGACGGCAGCCATGAGCTCCTCCTCCGATAAGCGTTGGGTGCGACGTTTCGATAGTAACGTATGCGCCTCACCCTCCGT
>JAQGMU010000644.1 GCA_028292195.1 Ramlibacter sp.
CGAGTAGTACTGGCCGGCCTTGGACAGGGCGCCGCGCAGCGGCGTATTGATGGCCGGGCTGGCGGCATTCAGGTCGGTGTAGAACGTCGCCTTCTGGGTGGCGTCGAAGTCGCGGATGTTGAGGAAGCTCGTGCTTTCCGCCGCCGTGCGGGCGCTGATCGTGCTGAACCCGACGCGGTAGCGGCTGTCGACCCCCTTGAAGGCGAGCGACATGGCCGTCTTCATCATGTTCATGCGGGTCGTGTAGTACTGCTTCCAGTTCGCGAAGTTCTGGGCCTCGGTGGAGGCCGAGCCCACCGCGAAGCCGGTAAATACGCCGCTGCCCGGCGCGGAGCCGATCTTGCTGTTGCACTCCGTGTAGAACGTGCTGCCGGTGAGCAGGTTCGCGCTGGCGTCGTAGGCGTAGACCAGCTTGGGCTGCGTGCCCGAATAAGTGAAATAGGTGTTGGCGAGGCCCTGGCCTACCTTGGGGCTGCTGAGGCTGCCCGAACCGACCACCGCCATCACCTTGATGGTCAGGTTGCCGTTGCCGGTGTTCCAGGCCGTAACGATGCCGGTGAAGAACTGGGTGGCGCTGCCGAAGACAGTGACGATTTCGTTGCCGGCGGTGCTGTACCAGCTGCTCTGGTAGCTGCCGCCGGTGACGACCACGGTCACCGTTCCGCCAGCGGCGGACGGATAGTTCGCGGCCGTGATGTTGCTGATGCTGCGGGCGTTGCTCACCTGCGTCGACGGGTCCATGAAGCCCATCGTCCCCGCCGTCGCCGAGGTCCCGGTGGATGTCACCGGCAGCGAATACGTCACTGAAGGGTTGTAGCCCAGGCCGTTGCACTGCGAAGCCCGGAAGCCGTATTCCGTCATCGAGAAGGTGTTGGCCTCATCCGGGATGTAATCCGAGGCCATCGAGCCCGAATCGTCCAGGATGAACATGATGTTCGGCTTGACCGAGGCGGTCGACGACGTGAACAGCGGCGCATTGCTGATGTCCGTCGTGGCGGCGAGCACCGTCCCGCAGGCGACGGCGGCGAGCCAGGCCAATGCCCTGGCGGCGCCGTGCAATCGGGGCAGCAGGTGGAAATCAGCGAACTTCATAAAGGGCCTTTCGGACGGTCACGCCGTCAGAAGTGGACGAGCGATTCTGTATAGCTCACGGTGTTGCGCGGACCTTCGATCCGCACGATCACCCGGTAATAGGGACCGGCGATGCCGGCACTGATCCGGCCGCCGGGGTTCAGCTCGCCGCGGTCCAGGGCCGTCGAGGTGGCGGTGGTGGCGGGCCGGACACACAGGTTGGCGCCGCTCGGTGGCGCGTTGGCCTGGGCACACAGGCGGGTGATGACCCACTGCACCTTGTTGCCGTTGATGTTGCTGCCGGTGTAGGGCAGCGTGTCGCAGGTGTCGTAGCTGCCCGTGGCCGCCCCGTTGCAGTCGCCGTCCCAGTTCACCAGGGCCAGCTTGTTGGCGGCGGAACTGCGGTTGCCGGTGGGGTCGAGCTTGTCGATCGAGCTGGCGTAGTAGCCCCTGGCGGAGTTGTTGGCGTCCAGGGTGGTGCCGCTGGCATTGGTCTGCAGCCAGCCGATCGCCTGTTCGGAGCCGGCGGAACTGGCCGACAGCGTGTCCTGCTTCATGGCCAGGTTGCCCATGATCAGCGTGCCGGTATCGACCGAGCGGGTCAGCGCCACGGCGCCGAAGCCGAGGATCACCAGGGCCATCAGCGAGAACAGCAGCGAGATGCCGCGCTGGGCGCGCCGGCTTGCCCGCAGGCGGCGAAGGAAGTGCGGGCGGTTCATGAGTTCCACAGCATGTTGCGTAGCGGAACCACCGTCTCGAAGAGCTTGTAGCGGTAGTTCTGCCAGTCGGTCAGGTTGTCGATCTTGATCGTCAGGCACCTGCTCGTGCCGCAGGTGGCGCTGCCTGCCACGGTGCCCGCGGTGCCGACGTCCCAGCTGATGTTGGCGCTGGTCACGTAGTTGCCGTTGACGTCCTGCTTCTCGTACTGGGCGCTGCGCGCGACGATCGCGATGCGCACCGCCAGCACCTGCCGCCAGCCCGCGTTGTCGGTGGGCGTGACGTTGTTCCAGGTGTCGACCGAGCCGTTGCCATCCGTGTCCTTGCCGTACAGCGCCTGGAGCTGGACGATGCTCGGGAACAATTCAAGCGGGGCCGCGCCATAACTCGGGGTCGAGTTGGCGTCGCTGCCGATGGTCAGCGAGCGCACCATCAGCGAGTTGTTGACGATGCTGTAGGTCTGGTCGAGCGGCGCACCGAGGTTGAGCAGCACGGCGCCGTCGGCGTAAGTGGTAGCCGGCGTGTTGAGCTTGTTCCAGGAGTTGTCGACCCGCGGCACGAAGGGCGTCGTCGGCGTCGAGGTCGCCTGGAACAACTCGCAGGCGGTGGCCGGTGGGGCCGCGGCCGTCGTCGCCGCCACGATCAAGTCGCCCGCCACGATGCCGGCGATGCTGGTCACGGCAAAACTGGTGCCGCCCGCCACGTAACCGGGCGCAACCACCCGCAGCGGGACCGAATAGGAGGTCTTGCCGCTGGACAGGATGCGGATGGCGTCGGGCGCGCCGGTGGCGCCGTCGGTGATGGTGACCGGCGCGAGCGCGGTCGGGAACGTCGCCAGCGTCGTCGTGACCGTGTTGCCGCTGAAGGTGCCGGTCAGGGTGCAGCCGATGAGGGAGGGCGCGGCGGTGAAACCGTAGCCGGCGGGCTGGATCACCCGCTGCAGGGTGCTGAGCGCCAGGGCGCCGTTCACCTGGGCGTCCGAGCCGGAGGTGGCCGAGCGCTTCTGCCCTTCCGAGTTCACCAGCACATGGGTGACGGCCAGGCTGGCCAGCAGCCCGATGACGACGCCGATCATCAGCTCGATGAGCGTGAAGCCGGCCTGGCGCCGGCGCCGGCTAGTTGACGGACGTGGTGACCACATGGCTGTGAGTTCCTTCCGCAGTGGTGGACCAGGTGACCGTCACCGAGACCGCCCCGCTCGCCGGGGTGATGCTGAGCTGGGCGGAGCCCGCTGGCAGGGTGGATGCGACCTTGTCGGTCCAGACCTTGCACGGGGCGTAGCCGGAGCAGCTCGCGGAGTCGTACTGGCCGATGTTGCCGCGGTCGGTCCACATGGAGCCGACCACCTGCGAACTGAGGTAGACCGCATCGGCGCGGAATTTGGCGTTGCCCTGGGCGCGCGTCATGGCCACCTGCAGGCCGACCAGGCCGATGACGCCGAACGAGAAGATCAGCAGGCCGACCAGCGCCTCGATCAGCGCAATGCCTTCCTGGCGGGAGCGGCGGCCATGAGGGAGCGTGTTGTGTTTCATGGCGGGCCTCAGACGCATGCGCGGGGATCGGGCGCGAGGATGTCACGGTCGCACATGCGGATGCCGCCACTGGCGGTGATCTGGATGCGCAGGCGCCGTGCCGTCGCGTCCGCGGTGGAGATGTCGATGTTGGCCAGGGTGCCGGCGCCGACGCGCTGGCCGTAGCCGTTGAAGCTCACCGAGGACGCCGGAGTGGCGGCGTCGGCAGCCAGGCCGGCGACGACGATATTGCTGCCCGCCGCGCCGGGGCCGTAGACCTCGACGATCCGCGGCAACCCGCTCGTCGCGTCGGGGCCGCTGCAATGGCTGGTCGGGTCGTCCAGGCTCACGGCCCAGGCGGCGGAATCGGACACGACGGTGCAGGTGTCGTCGGGCGAGGCGGTGTTGTTCGGCGACACCAGCCAGAAGGTGACCACCTGGTTGCGCTTGAGCGCCTCGCTGCGGGCCCGCTGCAGGCCGTTCTGCGTCGATTCCGCCAGGGTGCGCACGCGGGCGGAGCGGACGAAATCCGCCATGCTGGGCGCCACCGTGGCGACCAGGATGCCCAGCACCGAGACCGTGACGACGACCTCGATCAGGTTGAACCCGCGCTGGCGGCCCCAGGTCAGCATTCGGACCCCTTCATGAGCCAGCAGTTCTTGCCGGAAACGCTCTGGCCCTTGAACTGCGTCGTGGCCTGCTGGTTGCTCTCGTTGATCGTGTACACATGGCCCACCGCCCGGCCGGCCGCGCCGGTGGCGGTGATCACGTAGCCGGTAATGCTGGTGACGCAGGAGTAGGTGAAGAACTTGGCATTGGCCGGCACGAAGGATTTCCAGGCGGGCGCGTTGGTGCCGTCCGCGCAGGCGCCGCCGTTGGTGGTGCCGTAGTTCTTGTAGTCCTGGAAGTACTGCTCCATCTTGATCCGGTAGTCCGACAGCGCCGCCGTCGCCTCGGGCAGCTGCCCGCGGCGCGTGTAGTCGGTGTACTGGGGATAGCCCACCGACGCCAGGATGGCCACGATCGCCACCGTGATCATCACTTCGATGAGGGTGAACCCGGCTACGGGCCGACGTCGAGCGGCGGTAAGTGAAGGCAAGGCTTTGCTCCAGACGATAGGTGTTGAGGGGATGCTGACACCCCGGGCTGGGCGGCGCCAACCCTCATCGCCGGGCGGTCAAAGTCGGGAGATAAGCGGCTGGCGAATTGCACAGCTGCGCCGGGCGCGCTGGCGCCCCTGCAGGAACCGGCTTCAGAGGGTGAGGGTCAGCTCGCCTGGCTCGGCGGGAGGCACGCGCACGCACTGGGTTTCGCCGCCCTCGGCCAGCAGCAGGGCCTGGCTCAGCGACACCGGGCGCTGCGCGGGCAGCGTCAGGGTGTGGGCGTCGTCCTGGGCGCGGTGGACATCGGCCCAGGACGGTGAAGGGAGCTCGATGCGCATGAACGGACTGTAACCACCCGTGAGCGCGGCTTTGGGGCCGCTCCCAGCGAACTGGGCAGGAAACGTCGAAAAGTTCACGTTGGGGTGCGCTAGCATCAGCCGGCTTGAAAAATTACCGCATCGCTCCCAGCTGCGGAACGCCCTACCCGACCAGACCATGAGCCAGAAACAGACCCTCTCCTTCCAGGCCGAGGTGGCGCAGCTGCTGCACCTCGTCACCCACGCCCTCTACTCCAACAAGGAGATCTTCCTGCGCGAGCTGGTGTCCAACGCATCCGACGCCTGCGACAAGCTGCGCTTCGAGGCCCTGCACCAGCCCGGCTTGCTGGAAGACGCGCCCGAGCTGGAGGTGCGCGTGAGCTTCGACAAGGACGCGCGCACGCTGACCATCGCCGACACCGGCATCGGCCTGTCGCAGCAGGAAGCCATCGACAACCTGGGCACCATCGCCAAGAGCGGCACCCGCGAGTTCATGAACCGGCTCTCCGGCGACCAGAAGTCGGATGCCCAGCTGATCGGCCAGTTCGGCGTCGGCTTCTATTCCGGCTTCATCGTCGCCGACCGCATCACGGTGGAATCGCGCCGCGCCGGCCTGCCCCCGGAAGAGGGCGTGCGCTGGGTGAGCGGCGGCGCCGGCGACTTCGAGGTGGAAGCCATCACCCGCGCCCAGCGCGGCACCAGCGTCACGCTGCACCTGCGCGACGACAGCCTGGACTACCTTTCGAGCTGGAAGCTCAAGTCGATCATCAACAAGTACTCCAACCACATCTCCCTGCCGATCCTGATGCGCAAGGATGAATGGAAGGAAGGCGAGGAAGGCAAGGGCGGCGAGCACGTGCTCACCGACGAATGGGAGACCGTCAACCAGGCGACCGCCCTGTGGACCCGCGCCAAGAAGGACATCTCGCGCGAGCAGTACCAGGAGTTCTACAAGGCCCTCAGCCATGACTTCGAGCCGCCGCTGGCCTGGACGCACAACCGGGTCGAAGGCAGCACCGAGTACACGCAGCTGCTGTTCATCCCGGCGCGGGCGCCGTTCGACCTGTGGAACCGCGAGAA
>JAQGMU010000001.1 GCA_028292195.1 Ramlibacter sp.
ATGCATCCGGACTTCAAGTCGGGTGTGAACTACTTCCCCAACCTGACCGACAACTTCTTCACCACCACCGACTTTCCGCCGTGCGGCGTCACGCTGAAGGCCACGGACATCATGGCGAAGGACGAGAAGAACAACTGACGGGCCTCCGTGTCGGATCCCGTCCTGCGGCTGGTCGAGGTCTCCAAGCGTTACGGCGGCGTGCGCGCGCTCGATCGCGCGAGCTTTGCCTGCGCCGCGGGTCGCATCCACGCGCTGCTGGGCGAGAACGGCGCGGGCAAGTCCACGCTGATCAAGGTGATGGCGGGCGTGGTGCAGCCGGACGAAGGGCGCCTGCTGCTGCAGGGTCAAGAGCGGCGGTTCGCGCACCCGCAGGACGCGGTGGCCGCCGGCATCGCCTGCATCTTCCAGGAACTGTCGCTGCTGCCCGACCTGAGCGTCGCCGACAACATCTGCATCACCAACCCGCCGCGCCGCCTTGGCCTGATAGCCCGCAAGGCGCAGCGCCGCATCGCCGAAGCGGCGCTGGAACGCGCCGGCGCCGGCGACATCCATCCGCTGGCGACCGTGGGCAGCCTGCCGCTGTCAAAGCGGCAGCTGGTGGAGATTGCCAAGGCGCTTGCGCGCGAGCCGAAGATCCTGATCCTGGACGAGGCGACTTCGGCGCTGCCGGCGGCGGAAGTGGAGCGCGTCTTCGCCCTGCTGCGGCGGCTGCGGGACGAAGGCCTGGCCATCGTCTACATCTCCCACCGCATGCACGAGGTGATCGAGCTGGCCGACGACTGCTCGGTGTTCCGCAACGGGCGCGAGGTGGCGAGCTTCGCAGCCGGCACGCGCAGCGACGCGGAAGTCGTCGAGATGATGATAGGCCGCGACATCGCGCATGCCTTTCCGCCCAAGCCCGCCCCGGCGGCAGCCGAGGCGCGACCGGCGCTTGAGGTACGCGGCCTGTCCTGGGCCGGGCGCCTGCACGACATCGCCCTGGCCGTGCGGCCGGGCGAGATCGTCGGCCTCGGCGGACTCGACGGCCAGGGCCAGCGCGAGCTGTTCCTCGCCTTGTTCGGCGTGCTGCGCGGCGTGAGCGGCGAATTGCGGGTGGACGGCCAACCGGTGCGCATCGGCGGGCCGCGTGCGGCCAAGGCCAAAGGCATCGCCCTCGTGCCGGAGGACCGCAAGACCGACGGCCTGCTGTTGCCGATGTCGGTGAACGACAACCTGAGCCTGGCGGCGCTGGACCGGTTCAGCCGCGCGGGGGTGTTGCGGCTCGCGGAGGAGCGCAGCGCGATCGCGGGCATCGTGCGGCGGCTGGGGATCAAGGCGGGCAACACGGAAGATGCCGTGGCAACGCTGTCCGGAGGCAACCAGCAGAAGGTGGTGATCGGCAAGTGGCTGCTGAATGCACCCCGGGTGCTGTTGCTGAACGACCTGACCCGTGGCATCGACGTCGGCACCAAGCAGGAAATCTACGCGCTGGTGCGCACGCTGGCCGACGAAGGCGCCGCGGTGCTGCTCTATTCGACCGACTATGCCGAGCTGATCGGCTGCTGCGACCGGGTCGCCGTGTTCTACGGCGGCCGCATCGTGCGCTGGCTGGAAGGTGCGGCGCTGACAGAGCACGCCCTGGTGGCGAGCGCGCTCAACCTGGAAGAGGCGACGGCATGAGCGCCGCACGGCCGCCCGAAGGCGCTCGTACCGCAGTGCGTAGCACGGAGGTTTTCCAATGACTCGCGGCGACTGGCGTTTCCGGCTGCGTGAGCAGCGCGCCACGCTGGGCGCGGTGGCGATGTTCGCCGCCCTCTTCCTGCTGTACATCACCAAGCACCCGGTGGGCTGGGACCGCGACGTGCTCACCACCGCGGCCAACAAGGGCGTGCTGCTGGCCATCGTCGCCATGGCGCAGACGCTCCCCGTGTTGATGGGAGGCATCGACCTGTCGGTCGGCATGGTGTTCGTGCTGGCCAACTGCCTCGCCTCGCACCTGGTGGTCGGCTCCGCGCTGCACGCGGGCTTCGGCGTCGTGGCGGTGCTGGCGGCCGGCGCCGCCTGCGGCCTGGTGAACGGCCTGGTCATCGTCGTCGGGCGGCTGCAGCCGATCATCACCACGCTCGCCACCGGCATCATCTACTTCGGCCTGGCCCTCGGCCTGCGCCCGGTTCCCGGCGGCGACGTCCACGCGGGACTGGCGGACGCACTGACCGGCGCCTTGCCCGGCGGCGTGCCGGCCATGCTGGTCGTGCTGCTGGCAGTGGTCCTGGTGGTGTGGGTGCCTTACCGGCGCTCGGTGCTCGGGCGCGCGGCACTGGCCATGGGCTCTTCGGAAGCGGCGAGCTACATGTCGGGCGTGGCCATGGGGCAGACCACGCTGGTCACCTACACGCTGGCGGGCCTGCTGGCTGCCATCGGCGGCCTGCTGCTCACCTTCGTCACCTACTCGGGCGAGGCATCGCAGGCGATCGGCGGCGTCTACACGCTCAACTCCATCGCCGCCGTGGTGCTTGGCGGCACTTCGCTGGCGGGCGGCTTCGGCAGCGCGGTCGGCTCGGTGTTCGGCGCCTTCGCGCTGCGCACCATCGGCGACCTGCTGTTCGTGGTCGACCTGGAGCCCCTGTGGCAGCCGCTGTTCCAGGGCGTGATCCTGCTGGCCGCCGTCTGCTTCGGCTCGCTGCGGCTGCTGCGCGTTGGCAACCGGCTCGCGCTGTTCCGGTGAGCCGGCATGACGACGCTCGCCCTGCGCCTGAAAAACTCACGCCACCTGCCGGTGATGGCGGGCGCCGCCTGCACCGTGGCACTGCTGCTGGTGGGCAGCCTCTATTCGAGCAACTTCCTGTCGCCCGAGTACCTGCTGCTGCAACTGCAGATCGCGTCCTTC
>JAQGMU010000043.1 GCA_028292195.1 Ramlibacter sp.
CTGCTGCGGGCCAAGGGCCTGGCGGGCGACTTCGAGCTGGTGTTCGGCGGCGACGCGTTCGAGCGCAGGAAGCCCGACCCGCTCCCCTTGCTGAAGACCTGCGAGGCTCTGGGCACGCCGCCGTCACGCACCCTGATGGTGGGCGACTCCAGCAACGACGCCCGCGCCGCCCGCGCCGCCGGCTGCCCGGTGGTGCTGGTGACCTATGGGTACAACCATGGCGAGCCGGTGCGCGGGGTCGATGCCGACGGTTTTGTGGACTCGCTGGCCGAGGTAAGCGCGCTGCTGGATCATCGTTGGGGTCGCTGACGCGAACCCAACCTACGAATTTCGGGCCGGTAGGGTGGGTTCGCGCCAGCGACCCCACCGCTGCAATCAGGCCTGCTTCCCCAGCAGGCTTTCCTTCAGCTTCCAATCCGCCGGCGCCGGCCCCAGCCAGATGCGCAGCAGCGCATTGAAGAACTCCGGCTCGCGGAAGGGTTCGCCCTGCTGCACGCCCTTGAGCATCACCACCGCGCCCACGCCCGGCACCCAGTCCAGCGAGAAGGTGTCGCCGGTCTGCAGCTTCTTGTGCTCGCTGAAGATCTGGCTCATGCGCATCAGGCCGGGAATGAGCTTGGAGAAGGACGGCTTGTCCATGTTGTCCTCGACCCCGCGGATGAACAGCTTGCCCAGCTCCGAGGCATCGATGTCGCGCAGCATGGTCACGGCCACGCGCTTGGCGCCGGGCGTGGCGAAGACGTCTTCGGGCGTGCTCGCCTTCTTCGTCACGTACAGGCCGGCGGTGTAGACCTTGAACGGCCCCTTGTAGCGGATGCCCGCGCCATTGAGCTGCAGCCTGGTGCCGCGCAGGTCCGACACCTCCTCGTACTTCACGCCGGCCAGGCTGACGTCGGCCCGGGCCAGGGGCAACGCGAGGACGCCGGTGGCCAGGAGGCCGGCGAGGATCCAATGTTTTGCAGTCACTGCTGGGTCTCCAATAATCGAACGGTCGTTCTTATTTACAAATTGTCGCAAAGCCCGGGACGTCTGCGCAACAGGGTTTTTAAGGAGGCCGCCCCGTGCAGAATGGGCTTGACCAGTCCGGCCGGAGCTGTCTGCTAGACTGACTGCGTATGTTCATCCACCGCACGACGATCACAGGTTGCAGCGACCGGGGGGCCTGGCCCTGGCGCAAGCCTCTTCAAGTGCGCACCTGACCGCACGGGGCAGCCCGTGCCCCGCGCCTCGGCCCCCGAGGCACCCCCGGATCCCGCGGGCCGACGTAACGGCCGCCGAGCTTGTGGAGGCTCACCTTGATCACAGAACTCGAATTCAAAAGTCTTGCGCAGCAGGGCTACAACCGTATTCCGCTCATCGCTGAAGCCTTTGCGGACCTGGAGACTCCCCTCTCCCTGTACCTGAAGCTGGCCCACGCCAAGGGCGGCGGCAAGCTCAGTTTCCTGCTGGAGTCGGTGGTCGGCGGCGAGCGCTTCGGCCGCTACAGTTTCATCGGCCTGCCGGCCCGCAGCTTCCTGCGCGCAAGCGGATTCGGCGCCGACGCCATGACCGAGATCGTGACCGACGGCCAGGTGGTGGAGTCGGCGGGCGGCAATCCGCTGGACTTCATCGAGGCCTACCAGAAGCGTTTCAAGGTGGCGCTGCGCCCGGGCCTGCCGCGCTTCTGCGGCGGCCTGGCCGGCTACTTCGGCTACGACACGGTGCGCTACATCGAGAAGAAGCTGGAACGCAGCTGCCCGCCCGACACGCTGCACTGCCCCGACATCCTGCTGCTGCAGTGCGAGGAGCTGGCGGTCATCGACAACCTGTCGGGCAAGCTGTACCTGATCGTCTATGCCGACCCCGGCAAGCCGGAAGCTTTCCCCAACGCCAAGAAGCGGCTGCGCGAACTGAAGGAGCAGCTGAAGTACTCGGTCAGCGCGCCGGTGGTGAAGCAGACCGAGACCTTCCCGGCCGAGCGCGAATTCGCCAAGGCCGATTACCTGGCGGCGGTGGAGCGGGCCAAGGAGCTGATTGCCGCCGGCGACTTCATGCAGGTGCAGGTGGGCCAGCGCATCAAGAAGCGCTACACCGAGTCGCCGCTGTCGCTGTACCGGGCGCTGCGCTCGCTGAACCCCAGCCCGTACATGTACTTCTACAACTTCAGCGGCGCCGCCGGCAGCGACTTCCACGTGGTCGGCGCTTCACCGGAAATCCTGGTGCGGCAGGAGCAGACGCCGGCGGGGCAGAAGATCACCATCCGCCCGCTGGCCGGCACCCGGCCCCGTGGCACCAGCCCGGAGGTGGACACGGCCGTGGAGCAGGAGCTGATCAACGACCCCAAGGAACGGGCCGAGCACGTGATGCTGATCGACCTGGCGCGCAACGACATAGGTCGCATCGCCAAGACCGGCACCGTGAAGGTGACGGAGGCGTTCGCGGTGGAGCGCTACAGCCACGTGATGCACATCGTGAGCAACGTCGAGGGCATCCTGAAGGACGGCATGAGCAACATGGACGTGCTGAAGGCGACCTTCCCGGCCGGCACCCTGAGCGGCGCGCCCAAGGTGCACGCGATGGAGCTGATCGACCAGCTGGAGCCGAACAAGCGCGGCCTGTATGGCGGCGCCTGCGGCTACCTGAGCTACGCCGGCGACATGGACGTGGCCATCGCCATCCGCACCGGCATCGTCAAGGACGGCAACCTGTACGTGCAGGCCGCGGCCGGGGTGGTTGCTGACTCGGTGCCGGAACTGGAATGGAAGGAGACCGAGGCGAAGGCGCGGGCCTTGCTGCGAGCTTCGGAGCTGGTCGAGGAGGGGCTGGAATGAACGCCGACGCCAACCCCGCCGCCGACTTCTCGCACGACATCATCGGCGCCGCCGTCGAAGTGCAGCGCGTGCTGGGCACCGGCCTGCCGGAAAGCGCCTATGCCGCCGCGCTGGCGCTGGAACTGGGTGAGCGCGAGATCGGGTTCACTCAAAACGTGCCCCTCAGCGCCCAGTACAAGGGCAAGCCGCTGGGCGTGGTGCACCGCGCCGACTTCATCGTCGAGCACTCCGTGCTGGTCCAGGTCAAGGCGCTCGATTCCACCAGCGAGCAGCATCGCTCCGAGGCGCTGGCCGCCTTGCGGCTTGCCGGCCTGAAATTGGGCCTGCTGATCAACTTCAACGTGTTTCCCGTGGTCAAGGGCGTGCACCGCCTGGTGGGCAAGGCGAGGGTCGAACCATGAAACTCCTCATGGTCGACAACTACGACAGCTTCACCTACAACCTCGTCCAGTACTTCGGTGAACTGGGCGCGGAGGTGGAGGTGTTTCGCAACGACGAGATCACGGTGGCGGAGATTGCGGCGCGCAAGCCCGATCGGCTGGTGATTTCGCCTGGACCCTGCTCGCCCGCGGAGGCCGGGATCTCGGTCGAGGCGATCCGGCATTTCGCCGGCAAGCTGCCGATCCTGGGCGTCTGCCTGGGGCACCAGGCGATAGGCGCGGCGCTGGGCGGGAAGATCATCCGGGCGCAGCAGTTGATGCACGGCAAGACGTCCGAGATCACGACCACGCGCGAAGGCGTGTTCGCGGGACTGCCCGAGAAGTTCACCGTGAATCGCTACCACTCGCTGGCGATCGCGCGCGAGACCTTCCCGGAGTCCCTGCGCGTCACGGCCTGGACGGACGACGGCGAGATCATGGGCGTGAAGCACAGGGAACTGGCGATCGAAGGCGTGCAGTTCCACCCGGAATCCATACTCACCGAACACGGCCACGCGATGCTGAAGAACTTCCTGGAGCAAAAGGCATGAAGCCCGTAGACCTGCGCAGCGACACCATCACCCAGCCGACCGCGGCGATGCGAGCCGCCATGGCCGCGGCGCCCCTGGGCGACGACGTGTTCGGCGACGACCCCAGTGTCAACGCGCTGCAGGAGAAGATCGCGGGACTGCTAGGATTCGAAGCGGCGCTGTTCGTGCCGACCGGCACCCAGAGCAAAATTTGCGGCGTGCTGTCCCACTGCCAGCGCGGCGACGAATACATCGTCGGCCAGATGCAGCATTGCTACCGCTGGGAAGGCGGCGGCGCCGCGGTCTTCGGCAGCGTGCAGCCGCAGCCGCTGAACCACCAGCCGGACGGCAGCCTGGCGCTGGCCGACATCGAGGCGGCGATCAAGCCGGACGACCCGCATTTCGCCCGCTCGCGCCTGCTGGCGCTGGAAAACACGCTGGGCGGCCAGGTGCTGCCGCTGGCCTACCTGGAACAGGCGACCGCGCTGGCGCGGTCCAGGGGCCTGGCCACGCATCTCGACGGCGCGCGCCTGTTCAATGCCGCGGTCGCGCAAGCGGCGCAAAGCGGCCGCGACGCCCGCGGTGAGGCACGCCGCATCGCCCGCAATTTCGACAGCGTCTCGGTCTGCTTCAGCAAGGGGCTGGGCGCGCCGGTCGGCTCCGCCCTGTGCGGCTCGAAGGAACTGATCGCCCGGGCCCGCCGCATCCGCAAGATGGCCGGCGGCGCCATGCGCCAATCGGGCCTGCTGGCGGCAGCGGCCAGCTACGCGCTCGACCACCACATCGACCGCCTGGCGGAAGACCACGCCTTGGCGCGCCGGCTCGCCGACGGCCTGGCCGGCATCCCCGGCCTGCAGGTCGAGCCGCCGCAGACCAACATCCTGTTCGTCGACCTGGTCGGCCCGGCGCGCGAGCGCTCCGCGGCGCTGATCCCATACCTGGCGCAACAGGGCGTGCTGGCCACCGGCCTGTATCGCCTGCGCTTCGTGACCCACCTCGACGTGGACGCGGCCGGCGTGGACCGCGCCGCGGCGGCGATCCGCTCCTTCTTCGCAGCCTAGGAGCCGCCATGCCGGATGCGCAACACCTCGTGCTGTTCATCGCCGCCGGGCTGCTGCTGAACCTGACGCCGGGCCCGGACGTGCTCTACATCGTCAGCAACGCGCTGCGCTCCGGCGCCCGCGCCGGCGTGGTGGCGGGGCTGGGGATCACGGCCGGCTGTTTCGTCCACGTGTTCGCGGCGGCGCTGGGTGTCAGCGCGTTGATGGCCGCTTCGGCCACGGCATTCACCGTGTTGAAGTGGGCCGGCGCCGCTTACCTGTTGTGGATCGGCGTGAAACTGTTGCTGGCCAAGGCATCCCCGGTAGGCTGGGTTGGCGAAGCCACCCCGGCGCTGGGGAGCGCTACGCGCAACCCAGCCTGCGAATCCGGCACAACGCCGTGGGCCATCTTCCGCGGCGGCTTCCTCACTAACGTGCTGAATCCCAAGGTCGCGATCTTCTTTCTTGCCTTCGTGCCGCAGTTCATCGCGCCCGAAGCGCCCAACAAGGCGCTGGCCTTCATCCTGCTCGGCACGCTGTTCAACATCAACAGCGTGGCGGTCAATTCCGGCTGGGCGCTGGCCGCCGCCTGGATGGCGCGCCACGGCGCCGTGCAGCGCGGCATGCACTGGCTGGACTGCGTCGCCGGCGCCATGTTCATCGCCTTCGGCCTCAAGCTGGCCTTTACCGACCAACCCTCCCGCTAACGCATCGTCCGGAGCAAGCCATGCCCATCACCCCCCAGGAAGCGCTGCAGCGCACCATCGAGCACCGCGAGATCTTCCACGACGAGATGCTGCACATCATGCGGATGATCATGGGCGGCGAGCTGTCGCCGGTGATGACCGCCGCCATCGTCACCGGCCTGCGGGTGAAGAAGGAAACCATCGGCGAGATCACCGCGGCGGCGCTGGTGATGCGCGAGTTCTCGACCAAGGTCGACGTGGCCGACAAGAGGCACCTGGTCGACATCGTCGGCACCGGCGGCGACGGCGCCAGCACTT
>JAQGMU010000060.1 GCA_028292195.1 Ramlibacter sp.
GTCGTGCTTGATCCCCAGCCGGCCGATGCGCCGCACCAGGTCGGCCGGCATGGAGCGCAGCGCCGCCGGCATGCTGGCGAACCAGGTGTCGCCGCCGGTGGCGGGCAGCTCGATGGACCACAGCATCGAGGCGAACGGCGGCCGTTCCAGGTAGGACATGTCGGTATGCCACTGGGCTTCGCCATCGCCCAGCGCGCCCAGCGGTTCGCCGGTGGCGGACTTGCGGTTCGACACCACGTACAGGTTGGGATGGCCGGGCACGCTCTTGCGGCCGGCGCCCTGGTTGGGCGGCGGGTCCAGTTCGCCCAGCATGGCCGAGAAGCGCTCGAACTGCGCATTGGTGAGGTGCTGGTCGCGCAGCACCAGCACGTGCTGGCGCCTCCAGATGGCATACAGCTCCGCGAATCGGGCGTCGTCTATCGTCGCGAGGTCGACGCCTTGCACTTCGGCGCCGAACATCGGGGTGATGGGGTTGTAGGTGATGGCCATGGAATGCTCCTCGCAAAGGGCCTCAGACGATGCCGGCACTGCGCGACGCCAGCGACAGGTCCACGAAATGCGAGCCGGACCGCTCGCTCTTGCTGTAGCGGAAGTTGGTGTAGCCCAGGTCGAGCGCGCCCACGCGGGCCATGCCGTCGATGAAGGCGCCGCGGGTCTCCGCGCGCGATTGCTTGAGCCCCTCGACCAGCGCCAGCCCGGTGACGAAGCCTTCCAGCGACACCGGCGTCACGGCCGCGTTCATCTCCCGCGCATGCGCCAGGAACTCGCGCACCACCCAGTACTTCTCGCGGGTGTACTCGGGCACCACCACGCTGAAGCCCACGCCTGCGGCGCTCTTGCCCAGGTCGGCGATCAGCTTCTCGCGGTCGACGAACGAGATCACCATCTTCGGCAGCAGCAGCGTGCGCGGCGCGTACTCGCGCAGCAGGGACGTGAGCGGGGCGTTGTTGGCCAGGATGATCAGCATCTCGGGCTTGGCCGCATCCAGCGTCTTCAGCGCCGCCGCATTCAGGCCCGGGCCCTTGCGGTCCACGCCGGCAGTGATGACCAGCTCGCCGCCCTTCCTGGCCAGGATCTTTTCCAGCAGCGGCACGTTGGTGGCGCGTGCGTCCTCCAGGTGCAGGAAGCCGAACTTCTGCACGCCCAGCTGGCGGTAGTGGTGGACGATGGCCTCCAGCTCGCGCTCGTAGCTGGCGCGGGTGGTGAAGGTGGTGGCTGCCTTGTCGCCGTACAGCAGCGGGGTGCCGGAGAAGGCGCCGACCAGCGCGATGCCTTCCTTGGCGGCGTACATGGCGCCGGCTTCGGAGCAGGGCCGGGTGGTGAAGCCGGTCAGGCCGACCACCTGTCGGTTGTTGACCAGCACTTCGCAGTTGGCCTCGGTCCTGGCCTTGTCGCCCTGGTCGTCGAGCGACAGCAGCTGGATCGGCCGGCCGTTGACGCCGCCGGCGCGGTTGGCTGCCTGCAGCGCGGCCAGGATGCCGTCGCGAATGGCGGTGCCGAAGCCGGCCTGCGGGCCGGTGAGGGCGGCCGTCTGGCCGACCACGATGGGCGAGGCGGCGGCGGCCGGGCCGAATGCGGGTGTGGCGAGCGTGGCGGCGAGGCCCCAGCCCCCGCGCGCGAGAAAGTTGCGACGGTTCATTGTTGTTGACTCCCTGGAAGCGCAAGCACGGCACGGCGCGTGCCGTTACTGCCGCGCTTGGGTGAGTGTCCGGGCAGGAATACCGGAACGACTAGAGGGTTTGGACGAGCTGCGCGTTCGCTTACCGATGGTTGCGAGTCGTGCTCCTGAAAAGAGAGCAGCGGATGGCGTAAATGCCTAAGCGCGCGGGCTGGTTTAAGCGCCGTGCCTAGGCGGCGAGAGGAAATTTTCCAGAGGGGGCGTGCAACACGTGTTGCAGGCTGGGTTCGTCAGCCCTTGGGTTTGAACACCAGATCGCCGTCAGGTGGGACGCGGCCGTCGACGTCCCGAGGCAGTACCTCGGTCTTGTCGAGCGCTCGCAGCACGGCATCATCCCAGCCCTTGTTGCCGCTGGATTTCTTGATGCGCTTGCTGACGATTGTTCCGTCCGGCGCGAGCCGCACCGTCACCACGGCCTCAGGGTTGCCCTGGATGTCCTCCGCGAACACGATGTTGGGCCGCACACGCGCCTGCACCTTGCCGGCCCAGCTCCCGGAAGGACCGCTGGAGCGCGCAGCGGTGCCGGTGGCGCCGGGCGCGCCGGTGCCGGCCATGCCCTGCATGCGCTTCATGTTTTCCTCGCGCAGCTGCGCGAGCTTCCGGTCCTGCTGCTCCTGCTGGCGCTTCTTCCTGTCGTCGTCCCTGCGCTTCGCCTCGGCCTGCAACCGGGCCTGCTCCTGCTGGTCCAGCTTTTCCTGCTTCTGCCGCGCGAGTTCCTCGTCGCGTTTGCGCTGGGCTTCCAGCTTGCGCTTGCGATCGCGTTCCTTCTCCAGTTCGGCCTGGCGCCGCTGCGCAGCCTCGCGCTTCTCGCGCTCGCGCTCCAGGGCGATCTCGGCGTCGCGCTGCACCTGCGGATCGGGCAGCGGCGGTGCCCTCACCACGGGCGGCGCCGGCGGGGGCGGCGGCGGCGTGGGCTCCACCTTGGGCGCCGCTTCCACCGGGAGCTTGGACCAGAGTTCGGCTTCGATCGCGACGAGCGGCGTCTCGCGCTGCCAGCGCAGCCCGTAGGTCAGCGCCAGCAGCAGCAGCAGGTGGGCGATGACCGCCAGCACGAAGGCCCGCAGCAGCCCGGGCGGCGGCGGTGGCGCGAACGCCAGGCGGTCATCCGAGTCGGCTGCGTGCATGGGATTTCAGGGGGAGAGCTGCACCGCCAGGCCGACGCGCTGCACGCCGGCGCGCTGGAGCGCGTCCATCACCTTCACCACCGACTCGTACTTGACGTTGCGGTCGGCACTGATCACCACCGCGACGCTGCCTGGCGGCTTGCCGGCCTGGGCCTTCAGCACCGCCGGCGCGATGTCCTTCAGCGGCATGTTCACCGCCTTGTCGCTGACCTTCAGTTCCAGGTGTTCGTCCTTGGCCACCAGCACCTCGACCACCTGGTCCGGCTTGCGGGCGGCCTTGCCGACGCTGGGCAGGTCGATCAGGCTGGGCGTGATCAGCGGCGCCGTGACCATGAAGATGATCAGCAGCACCAGCATCACGTCGATGAACGGGACCATGTTGATCTCGCTGATCGTGCGGCGGCCGCGGCCCCGGTGGGAGACCTGCGGCATGTCAGTAGCCCGAGGGCGTGACGGCCTGCCCGCCCAGGTTGCGCTGCAGGATGTTGGAGAACTCCTCGATGAAGGTCTCCAGCTTGATGGCGATGCGGTCGAGGTCGCGGGCGAAGCGGTTGTAGGCCACCACGGCGGGGATGGCGGCGAACAGGCCCAGCGCGGTGGCCACCAGCGCTTCGGCGATGCCGGGCGCCACGGTGGCCAGCGTCACCTGCTGCAGCGCGCCCAGGCCGGCGAAGGCGTGCATGATGCCCCAGACCGTGCCGAACAGGCCGACATAGGGCGAGACCGAGCCGACCGAGGCCAGGAACGAGAGGTTGGACTCCACCACGTCGAGTTCGCGCTGGTAGCTGGCGCGCATGGCGCGGCGCGCGCCATCGAGCAGGGTGGCGGCATCGGCGATGCGGCGTTCGCGCAGCTTCTGGTACTCGCGCATGCCGGAGGCGAAGATGCGCTCCATCGGCCCCGAGAGTTTTGCGTTCTGGGCGGCCGAGGCCAGCAGGTCGTTCAGGCTGGTGCCGGACCAGAACTCGCGCTCGAAGTCGTCGTTCAGCGACTTCACCCGCTTGAGCGCGAACAGCTTGCGGAAGATCGCCGCCCAGCTGGTGATGGACACCACCAGCAGCAGCAGCATCACGAGCTGAACCACCCAGCTGGCGCCCAGCACCAATTGCAGAATCGACAGGTCTTGGTTCATTGAAAGTTCTTGAGCACGTCGAGAATGGATTCCGGGATGCGGGCCGGCCGCAAGGTCGCGGCTTCGACCCAGCCGATGCGGATGCTTCCTTCGCAGAGCAGCGTGTCGCCACGCCGCGCCTGCTGGGCGATTATCAAAGAGGCCCGGCCTCCGGCTTCGAGAGCGGCAGTAACAGATAGTTCATCGTCCAGCCGCGCCGGCGCCAGGTAGCGCACCGAGGTTTCGCTGACGACGAACATGCCGCCGGCCGCATCGCGCAGCGTGCTCTGGTCCACGCCCAGCGAGCGCAGCCACTCGGTGCGGGCGCGCTCGAAGAACTTCAGGTAGTTTGCATAGAAGACGATGCCGCCGGCATCCGTGTCTTCCCAGTAGACCCGTATCGGCCAGGTAAAGACACGGGCGGCTGGCGCTCCGCTCATCCCAGCACGGCCTTCAGGCGCGCCGCTGCTTCCTGCAGCTGCGCCATCGAGTTGGCGGTGGAAAAACGGATGAAGCGGCTGGTGTCCGCGTTGCCGAAGTCGCGGCCCGGCGTCACCGCCACGTGGGCACGCTTCATGATCTCGAAGGCGAAGTCCCAGCTGCCCTGGACTCCGAGCTTAGGCGCCGCGGCGCTGCAATCGGCCCAGGCATAGAAGGCGCCGTCCGGAGTCACCGGCACGTCAAGGCCGAGCGCCTGCAGCTGCGGGATGAACCAGTCGCGGCGCGCCTTGAACTCGGCGCGGCGGCGTTCGTATTCGGCGATGCTCTCGCGCTCGAAGCAGGCCAGCGCCGCATGCTGCGCCACCGTGCTGGGGCAGATGAACAGGTTCTGCGCCAGCCGCTCGATCACCGGCACCAGCTGCTCCGGCACGACCATCCAGCCCAGGCGCCAGCCGGTCATGTTGAAGTACTTGGAGAAGCTGTTGATGCTGATGACGCTGTCGTCGATCGCCAGCCCGGTGTGGCCGAAAGTGTCTTCGTAGGAAAGGCCCAGGTAGATCTCGTCCAGCAGCGTGATGCCGCCCTTGCCCTGCACGAAGGCGTGGATGCGGCGCAGTTCGTCCGGGTGGATCGAGGTGCCGGTCGGATTCGAAGGCGAGGCCAGCAGCACGCCGCGCGTCTGCGCGCCCCAGTGTTCCTCCACCTTGGCGGCACTGAGCTGGAACCGTTCGCCTGCTGTCGTCGGGATCAGCACCGCGCGGCCCTCGGCGGCGCTGACGAACTGCCGGTTGCAGGGATAGCTCGGATCCGGCATCAGGATTTCGTCGCCGGCGTCGATCAGCGCCAGGCAGGCCAGCTGCAGGGCGGCCGAGGCGCCGGCGGTGACGACGATGCGGCGCGCCGGCACGTCCACGCCGAAGCGCTCCGTGTACCAGCCGCTGATGCGTTCGCGCAGGGCCGTGAGGCCGGTGGCGTCGGTGTACTGGGTGCGGCCGGCGCGGATGGCGCGCTCGGCGGCTTCCTGCACCAGCGGCGGGGCGGTGAAGTCCGGCTCGCCGATGTTCAGGAAGATCATCGGGTGGTCGCTGCGCGCGACCTCGCGCGCCAGCTGCGAGGCGGCCTTGGCCACCTCCATCACGTAGAACGGCTCGATGCGCTCGGCGCGCTGAGAGATTCTCACTGCCTGGCCTTCCCCGCGGCCCGGTCGGCTTCCACTTCGGCGGCGCGCAGCTGCGGCGCCAGGCCGTTCAGCACGCCGTTGACGTACTTGTGGCCGTCGGTGCCGCCGAACTCCTTGGCCAGCTCGATGCACTCGTTGAGCACCACGCGCCACGGCACTTCCGGCACGTGCAGGAGCTCGTAGGCGCCGATCCACAAGATGGAGTGCTCGATCGGCGAGATCTCCGCCAGCTTGCGATCGAGCAGCGGCAGGATCAGCCGGTCCAGCTCCGCGGACTCGCGGATGCAGCCGTGCAGCAGGG
>JAQGMU010000070.1 GCA_028292195.1 Ramlibacter sp.
ACGACGCCAATCCGCACCTGGGCCTGAAGTTCGACGGCCGCATCGCCGAGGACTTCAAGCTGGCCACCGGCACCTTCGTCAGCGTCGGCCCGCTGCGCGCGAAGATCATAGGCGCGGGCGCGCCCTATGTGCAGGACGCCGTCATCACGGGCCTGAACCGCAACGAAGTCGGCGCCCTGCTGTTCCCCACGCCGGCCATCCGCGAGCTGGCCGGCCTGCCCGAGAGCGCCCCCCTGCAGGACGTGCTGGAAAGCGCACCCGTGCAGGCCCACTTCCAGCAAGTCGTCAACGAACTCGCCGCCCACGCCACCGGCAGCGCAAGCCGCGTGGCCCGCCTGCACCTGATGCACGAGCCGCCTTCCATCGACAAGGGCGAGGTCACCGACAAGGGCTCGATCAACCAGCGCTCCGTGCTCAAGCACCGTGACGCGATGGTGCAGGCCTTCCACGAAGGCCGGCTGCCCTTCACCCTGCAACCGCAAAAGGCCAAGGCATGAACATCCAGGGACAGGCCGCGCTCGTCACCGGCGGCGCTTCCGGCCTCGGCGAAGCCACCGCGCGCGAGCTGGCGCGGCTGGGCGCCAAGGTCGCCGTGCTCGACGTCAACCTGGCCCTGGCCGAAAAGGTTGCCAGGGAAATCGACGGCGTCGCGGTCCAGTGCGACATCACGAGCGCCGACAGCGTCGCCGCCGCGATCTCGCAGGCCTCGGCCGCCCACGGCCCGGCCCGGATCCTGATGAACATTGCCGGCATCGGCAGCGCCAAGCGGGTAGTGCAGAAGGACGGCAATGCCGCACCGCTGGAAGACTTCGCCCGCGTCGTCAACATCAACCTGGTCGGAACCTACAACGTCAGCCGGCTGTTCGCCGCCGAGTGCGCCCGGCTGGCGCCGCTGGAAGACGGCGAGCGCGGCGTGATGCTGTTCACCGCCTCGGTCGCCGCCTTCGACGGCCAGGTGGGCCAGCAGGCCTACAGCGCCTCCAAGGGCGGCCTGGTCGGCATGACGCTGCCCATGGCGCGCGACCTGGCGCAGCACGGCATCCGGGTCTGCACCATCGCCCCCGGCCTGTTCGCCACGCCGCTGATGAAACAGCTGCCGGAGGCCGTGCAAGCGTCGCTGGCCGCCTCGATCCCGTTCCCGCCGCGCCTGGGCAAACCCGAAGAGTTCGCCCAGCTGGCTTGTCATATCGTCACCAACGGCCACCTCAATGGCGAAGTGATCCGCCTCGACGGCGCGTTGCGCATGGCACCCAGATAGTGTTGGGGACAGTGCAGCGCGGCCGCCGGCCGCTTCTGGCCAGTCCCGCAAAGTGATTTGATTTTTTTCCCCCTCCCTGGAGACAATGAAGATGAAGCTCGCCCGTACCCTGATCGCCGCAGCGGTGGCGCTGTCCGCTGCCGGCGCCGCCCTGGCCGACATCAACGTCGGCGTGGTGTTGTCGCTCACCGGTCCCGGCTCCGGCCTCGGCATCCCGATGCAGAAGCAGCTGGCCCTGTTTCCCAAGGAAATCGCCGGCGAGAAGGTCAACCTGATCGTGCTGGACGACGCCTCCGACCCGGGCAAGGGCGTGAGCAACACCAAGCGCCTGATCACCGAAGACCACGTCGACGTGATCTACGGTTCCGGCCTGACGCCGGTGGCCGCGGCCATGGCCCCCGTGACCGCCGAGAACAAGACGCTGCAGATCGCCGGCTCGCCGGTGGGCGTGCCCCCCGGCCAGGACCAGTGGCTGTTCCGCCTGCCGCAGGGCAACGACGTCATGGCCCATGCCATGGTGCAGCACATGAAGAAGCAGGGCATCAAGACCATCGGCTTCATCGGCTACACCGACGCCTACGGCGAGCTGTGGCTCAAGGCCGCCACCGCCGAAGCCGAGAAGAACGGCATGAAGATCGTGGCCGTCGAACGCTTCGCCCGCACCGACACCAGCGTGACACCGCAGGCGCTGAAGCTGGTCTCCGCCAACCCCGACGCGATGCTGGTGGTGGCCACCGGCTCCGGCGCCGCGATGCCGGAAAAGGCGATCGTCGAGCGCGGCTTCAAGGGCAAGATCTACCAGACCCACGCAGCGGCCACGCCGGACCTGATGCGCATCGGCGGCAAGGACGTCGAAGGCACCTTCGTGGTGTCCGGCCCGGCCGTCGTTGCCGACCAGTTGCCCGACAGCCATCCGTCCAAGAAGGCGGCCATGGACTTCGTGACCAGGTACGAGAAGGCCAATGGCCCCGGCTCACGCAACCAGTTCGCCGGCCATTCCTACGACTTCCAGATCGTGATGGAGAAAATCGTGCCGATCGCCCTGAAGAAGGGCAAGCCGGGCACGCCCGAGTTCCGCGCCGCCCTGCGCGACGCCATGGAAGGCATGGGCCGCACCGTGTTCGCCCACGGCGTGATGAACTGGACCAAGGACGACCACTGGGGCTACACCAACGAAACCGGCGTCATGCTGAAGGTGCAGGACGGGAAGTTCGTGGTCGAGAAGTGAAGTTTGCTGCGCCAGCAGGCGCAGCAAACAGGGGCTAGGGGCTGGGGGCCAGGGACTAGGGGAACAACCCTGGCCCCCGGGCCTGTGCCAGGTATTTCCCTAGCCCCTAGCCCCTAGTCCCTAACCCCTTCCCCCCATGGACCTCTCCATCGCCAGCATCCTCGCGCTCGACGGCCTCACCAACGGCGCCGTCTACGCGCTGCTGGCCCTTGCCACCGTGCTGGTGTTCGCCGTCACCCGCGTGATCTTCATTCCGCAGGGCGAGTTCGTCGCCTTCGGCGCGCTCACCCTGGCGCTGCTGCAGACCGGCAAGGTGCCCGGCACGGTGTGGTTCCTGCTGGTGCTGGCCGGCGTCGCCGCGCTGTCCGACCTGGTCAACGGCGTGCGGCAGCATCGCGACGCGAAACGCATCGCCCTCACCATGGCGAAGACGCTGGCGCTGCCGGTGCTGGTGTCGCTGGTCGCCATCTGGGCCGCGCCGCGCGGCTTCCCGCTGGTCGTGCAGGCGCTGCTGACGCTGGCGCTGGTCACGCCCTTCGGCAACCTGATCTATCGCCTCGCCTATGAATCGCTGGCCGACGCCTCGGTGCTGGTGCTGCTGATCGTCTCGGTCGGCGTCCATTTCGCGCTGGTGGGCCTGGGCCTGTTCTTCTTCGGCGCCGAAGGCTTCCGCAACCCGAGCTTCTGGGATGCGCGCTTCAGCGCCGGCGCCCTCACGCTCAGCGGCCAGACCATCATCATCTTCGCCGCCTCGCTGGTGCTGATCGTCGCGCTGTACCTGTTCTTCGAGCGCACGCTGACCGGCAAGGCGCTGCGCGCCACTGCCGTGAATCGCGTGGGCGCCCGCCTGATGGGCATCTCCTCCAACGGCGCCGGCCGGCTGGCCTTCACCATGGCGGCCTTCCTGGGCGCGCTGTCGGGCCTGCTGATCGGGCCCACCACCACGGTCTTCTACGACAGCGGTTTCATCATCGGCCTCAAGGGTTTCGTGGCCGCCGTGTTCGCCGGCCTTTCGAGCTACCCGCTGGCGCTGGTGGGCGCGCTGGCGGTCGGCCTGCTGGAAAGCTTCGGCTCCTTCTGGGCCAGCGCCTTCAAGGAAGTGATCGTGTTCTCCTCCATCCTGCCGGTGCTCCTGTGGCGCTCGCTGCGCGACCCGCACGGTGAGGAACATTGAGATGGCCGCCGTCCGCCGTTTCGCCTTCCCGCTGTTCGCGCTGCTGATGCTGGCGCTGCCCTTCCTGCCGGTGCCGGACTTCTGGATCTCGCAGAGCAACTATATCGGCCTGTACGCGATCGTGTCGCTGGGCCTGGTGCTGCTGACCGGCGTGGCCGGCCTCACCTCCTTCGGCCAGGCGGCCTTCGTCGGCGTCGGCGCCTATGCCGCCGCCTTCGTCACGGCCAAGCTGGCCGGCTCGCCGCTGCTGGCCCTGGCCCTGGGGGTCGGCCTGGCGGTCGTCGCCGCGCTGGTGCTCGGCGCGATCACGCTGCGCATGTCGGGCCACTACCTGCCGCTGGCCACCATCGCCTGGGGCCTGGCCCTGTACTACACCATGGGCAACATGGAGTTCCTGGGCAAGTACGACGGCATCCTGGGCATTCCCACGCTCAAGCTGTTCGGCGTCGACGTCGGTAGCGAGCGTCACCTGCATGTCGTGATCTGGGTGATCGCGCTGCTGGCGGCGCTGGCCTCCACCCACCTGCTCGACTCCCGGCCCGGCCGCGCCATCCGCTCGCTGAAAAGCGGCGCCACCATGGCCGAGGCGATGGGCATCTCCACCTTCCGCGCCAAGCTGACGGTGTTCGTGCTCGCCGCGGTGCTGGCCGCTGTCTCCGGCTGGCTGTTCGCCTTCTTCCAGCGCACCGTCAACCCCACGCCGTTCTCGCTGTCCAAGGGCATCGAGTACCTGTTCATGGTGGTGCTGGGCGGCGTCGGCCACGTCTGGGGCGCCTTCCTCGGCGCCGGCGTCGTCAAGCTGCTGGAAGACCAGCTGCAGGTGCTGCTGCCCCGGCTGTTTGGCGCCAGCGGCAACTTCGAATCCATCGGCTTCGGCGTGATCCTGGTGCTGGTGCTGAAGTACGCGCCCGACGGCCTGTGGACCTTCATCTCCCGCTGGGTGCCGCGGGCGGAACGGCCGCGCGACTGGGCCCAGGCCGCGCCGCTGCCGGTGCGCGCCAAGCCGACGCCGGGCGAGCCGCTGCTGCAGGTGCAGGCGGTGCGCAAGCAGTTCGGCGGCCTGGTGGCGGTGAACGACGTCAGCTTCGAGATCCGCGCCGGCGAGATCGTCGGCCTGATCGGCCCCAACGGCGCCGGCAAGTCGACCACCTTCAACCTGATCACCGGCGTGCTGTCGCTCACCTCGGGCCAGGTGCTGTACCGCGCCGAGCCCATCGGCGGGATGGCCTCGCGCAACATCGCCAGGCGCGGCATCTCGCGCACTTTCCAGCACGTGAAGATGATCCCGGACATGACGGTGCTGGAGAACGTGGCGCTGGGCGGCTACCTGCGCGGCAGCGCCGGGCCGTTGCGCGCCATGCTGCGGCTGGACCGCGAAGAGGAGCGCGGCCTGTTCGCCGAAGCCGAGCGCCAGCTGGCCCGCATCGGCATGGCCGACCGCATGCACGAACTGGGCGGCAACCTGGCGCTGGGCCCGCAGCGGCTGATGGAAATCGCCCGCGCGCTGTGCACCGACCCGGCGCTGCTGCTGCTGGACGAACCGGCCGCGGGCCTGCGCCACAAGGAAAAGCAGGCGCTGGGCGACGTGCTGCGCCAGCTGAAGGGCGAAGGCGTGAGCCTGCTGCTGGTGGAACACGACATGGATTTCGTCATGGGCCTGACCGACCGCATCGTGGTGATGGAGTTCGGCACCAAGCTGATGGAAGGCACCCCGCCCGAGGTGCAGGCCAGCCCCGCGGTTCGCGCGGCCTACCTCGGAACGGAGCACTGACATGAGCCTCTTGCTCGAAGTGAAGGACCTGCACGCCGGCTACGGCCGCGCCGAAGTCCTGACCGGCCTGAATTTCCAGCTGGCCGCCGGCCAGGTGGTGACGGTGATCGGCCCCAATGGCGCCGGCAAGTCCACCACGCTGAATGCGCTGATGGGCCTGCTGCCGTGCCGCGGCCAGATCCTGTTCGACGGCGTCGACCTGGCCAATGCGGACCTGGAAGAGCGCGTGATGCTGGGCCTGGCGCTGGTGCCGGAAAAGCGCGAGCTGTTCGGCACGATGCCGGTGGAAGACAACCTGGTGCTGGGCGGCTACCGCGCCATGAAGCTGCGCATCCCGAACTGGAAGGGCGAGCTGGAGCGCGTCTACACGCTGTTCCCGCGCCTGAAGGAACGCCGCACCCAGCTGGCCGGCACGCTGTCGGGTGGCGAGCGCCAGATGCTGGCCGTGGGCCGGGCGCTGATGGCGCGGCCCAAGCTGCTGATGCTGGACGAGCCCAGCCTGGGCCTGGCGCCGCTGGTCGTGCGCGACATCTTCCGCATCATCGACACGCTGCGCACCAGCGGCGTCAGCATCCTGCTGGTCGAACAGAACGCCCGCGCGGCGCTGGAAGTGGCCGACTACGGCTACGTGCTGGAGACCGGCGAGATCGGCCTGCACGGCCCGGCGCGCGACTTGGCCGGCGACCCGCGCGTGATCGAAACCTACCTCGGCGCCGCCCGCGCGGCGGCCTGAAACCACCCTGAACGGAGACTGCTCATGTTCCAGTGTCCCGCGCGCGGCACCGCCGCCCTGACCGCTGCGGCCGCCGCCATCGTGCTGCTGGCGTCCTGCGGCACACCCGCGCCGCAAGCGGCCGCGGCCGCG
>JAQGMU010000101.1 GCA_028292195.1 Ramlibacter sp.
CGGCCTACCTGAAAGGCCGCACCGCGCCCACCCATCCGCGTGACCTGTCGGCGCTCAACTGCCTGACTTTCGAAATCGGCGGGCGGCGCCTGGCCACCTGGCGCTTCGAGAAGGACGGCGAGTGGACCGAGGTGCAAGTCGACGGCGACCGCGGCGCCGACGACGCGGCCATCGCCCACCAGTGGGCACTGGCCGGCGTCGGCCTGGTGTGCAAGTCCGAGCTCGATGTGTGGCACGACCTGCGCGCCGGCCGGCTGGTGCGGCTGTTGCCGGACTGGAAGGGCGAGCACCGCCCGCTCTATGCCGTCCTGCCCAGCAACCGCTTCGTGCCGGCGCGGGTGCGTGCGCTGGTCGATTTCCTCGCCGCCCAATTCGCGGTGCTGGCCGGCGCTCAGGCGCCTGGCGTGCCCGCCACTTCCGGGCGGAAGCGGTAGATCCGGTACGGGGGCGCGTTGTTGGCAGTGCCCGTGGGCGCCGCGTTGGACTGGAACACGCCGGTCTGGATCAACTGCGCCGCGCCTGAGTACATGTAGCCGTCCGAGTTGTAGGTCACGCCGTCGGGCCAGATCAACTTCTCGTCGGTGACGTAGCGCCTGTAGATCCGGGTGTCGGCGGGAATGATGCCGACCGAGCGGCCACCGATCTCCGTGAGGTACAGGTTGCCGCTCGCGTCGATGGTCACGCCGCCGTTGTAGGGCTTGGCCGCATAGTCCTCGACCCTGGCCGAGAGCTGGGCCGGTGTCAGGGCCGCGTTGACCAGGTCGGCCATGTGCACGCGGTACATCCGGTAGCCGGAGAGCGGCGCGAAGTAGAGGTAGTCGCTGTTCTTGTCCAGCACGATGCCGTCGACGCCGACGCGCAGGCCCCAGGATTGCGCGGGCACGCCTGCTTGCGCTTCCCAACGGATCGGGTCCGTATGGGGCAACACGCTGGTGTCGCCTTGCAGGACACGGCGGCTGGCACCCGTGGCCAGGTCGACCACGACCAGTGCCGCCTTGACACCGGCACCGGCGGAGTTCTCGCCGATCGCTTCATCCGCGATGACGATCACGTTGTGCTTGAGGTCGACCGCGAAGTCGTTGTGCTGCGACTCCGTGACGGTGGCCGCATCGAGGTCGATCACCTGCTGCAGCGCATTGGTCCTGGTGTTCCAGCCGACCAGCTTGGCATGAAGCGCGGCCGGTCGGGGATGGGCCGGATCGGCCTTGTCCGTGGACTTGACCGAGTCCAGGATCCAGAGGATTGCGTTGGCGTCGGTGTGGAAGCCCAGCACCCAATCCAGGCAGAAGTCATACTTGCCATTGACCGGTGCGACGAAACTTCCGTCGGCGTTGCGGCAGGTCTGGCGCAGGCCGGCGGGATAGGGCGTCGTGGACCTGCGGTCGGCGTTGAGGAGCGCGACCTGCGTCGATGTGGCCGTCTGGTAGAACGGGTGGTAGCCCACGACCAGCTGGCCGTCCGGCATCTGCGTGATGCCTCCAATGCCGGCCTGCTGAAGCTCCGCGTACACCTCCAGGCTGGCTTGTCCCGTCGGGGCGGCGCCGCCGCCGCCACAGGCAGTGGCCAGAGCGGCGGCCAGCACGGCGGCGGCGGTGAACTTGAAATGGGAAATGTGCTGCATGAAGTCTCCTCGTCGTAGGTGGACTTGATGCTAGGAGCGGCAGGGCAAGCGATACAGCCTTGCCGCGCGCCAACAGTTATCGCGAATCGTTGAAAGTGGCCGGCAGCCGTGCGATGTCTGCGGCGGTCCTGAGTGTTTCGCGCAGAAGCCCGCCGGCGCGCCCGTTGCAGCTTGCACTTCGATTTTGAGGATTGAGCCCTCCGAGCAGCACCGCGGTTCTTTGCACTCCCTGTCCAAAGATGGCAGATCAGGTCGTGCACGATCTCGAAGGTGCCCACACACTGGAGTACGGCATCGGCGTGCCGTGCGCATGATCGTTGCGGTGTTGCGGCAACGACTCGAGCACATTGATGGCCGTTACAGCAAGCGCCGCGATTGAGCGTCAACGCTAAGCCGCCGCGGCGCCGACAGAATACGCCGGCGCCGCTCCGACTTGTACTTCTGAACGGCCGTTCTGAGGCCGGTATCCCTCGGCTGCTTGGTAGAAATGGAGAGAACGAATCAGACCTAGCGTTTAGGCAGCCGATCGGCCTGCTCCATGCGGCCAGCCGCCGCCCGGCGGGTCTTGGTACAACGCGCTGCCGGGTGTAATCAGCCGCCGGCTTTGCGCCGTGCGCGCGGTGCCGCTGCCGCGCCCACCTGCACCGACTGCGCCAGCACCTCACGGCTCACGCGCCAGCCGCGGCTATGGTGTTCGCGCAGCAACTCGCGCAGCACCAGGCCGGCTCGGTCTTCCAGCGCCTGGACGATCTGCATGTGCTCGCGAACGGCGCTGGTCCATCGCTCGCGCTGCATGTTGCCGGCATAACGGTAGCGCCGGATGCGCGCGCACTCTGCCGCATAGATGCGCGACAGCACAGGGTTGCGCGCGGCGTCCACGATGTGCTGGTGGATGGCCTGGTTGATCTGGAAATACTGCATGCGCTCGCTACGTTCATAGGCCTGCACCATGCTCGCGTGCAGTTCGCGGATCGCGCCCAGTTCTGCATCAGTGATGTGCATGCACGCCGGCTCGGCCGCCATCGCCTCCAGGCCGATCAGAACGTCGAAGGCAGCACTGATCTCGTCGACGCCCAGCGCAGTCACCAGGGCGCCGCGGTTCGGCTCGATCGTCACCAGACCTTCGATCGCGAGGATCTTGAATGCCTCTCGCAGCGGCGTGCGCGAGAGGCCATTCAACTGCTCGCCGACCAGTCGCTCGGACAAGCGCTGCCCCGGTGCCAGCGCGCCCGACACGATCAGTTCGCGCACACGGGCAGCCGCCAGCTCCGTGCGGTTGCCTTCACGTGGTTGCGAGGGTCGGTTCTTGGTAGGCACGGGAAACTACTAGGTTCAAAGTGCATGTACTTTCCTGCAATTGTCCTGTTTAATTGGCCCTGAACTGCTAAAAACAAGTGGATGTGCATGCAAAGTGCACATTTTTTTTCTAAGAGCCATGGAGGAGAGATCCGTGCAACTGGATCTTCATTGCCGTCCGTCATCTGGCCCGCCCGTGCGAGTTGGGGTTGCCGGTGTCGGGGAGTTCGGCGCCTCGCTGGCGGCGCGTGGCCGCTACCAGCCACAACTGTCGGTCGATGCCTTCGCCGACCTGGAGGTCGATGCCGCTCTGGCGCGCCTGCAGGCGGCCGGCATCGCACGCGATGCCGTCGAGGTGTGCGACAGCCTTCCGCGCGCACTGGCGGCGCTCCGGGCCGGGCGCAAGGTGCTGGTGTCCGACGCCATGCTGCTGGTCCAGCTGCCGCTACAGGTACTGGTCGAGGCAACTGGCCACGCCGAGGCGGCTGCGGCCTGCGCTGAAGCAGCCATTGCCCAGGGCCAGCATGTCGTGATGGTGACCAAGGAGGCCGACTCCGTGGTGGGCCCGCTGCTGCATGACCTGGCACGCCGCGCCGGCGTGGTTTACACCCCGGTGGATGGCGACCAGCCCAGCCTGCTGATCAAGCTGGTCGGCTGGGTCCAGGCGCTCGGGGCGCGCATCGTGGCCGCCGGCAAGGCCAGCGAATACGACTTCGTCTACGACCCCCGGGCCGGCACGCTTGCCAGCCAGGGCCGCACCGTGCAGGCGCCGGACCTGGCCGGGCTGTGGGAACTTGGGGCGGACGGTGTCGCCACGGTTGCTGCGCGGGCGCAGGCGCTGCCGCAGTTCGTGCGCGTCAGCGTGCCCGACCTGTGTGAACTGGGCGTGGTGGCCAATGCCACGGGCCTGCTGCCCGACGTCGCCAGCATGCACGCGCCGATCGCGCGCACCCTGGAACTGCCGGACCTGTTCTGTCCACGCGCTGACGGCGGCCTCTTCTCACGCGAGGGTGTCGTCGATTCATTCAACTGCCTGCGCCGGCCAGACGAACTGAGCTTTGCCGGCGGCGTGTTCGTGGTGGCCGACCTGGGCGACGATGCCACCTTCCGCGTGCTGCAGGGCAAGGGCATTCCGGCCAGCCGGCAGGGCTCGCGACTCTTGCTCTACAACCCGACGCACCTGCTCGGCGTGGAAGCCACGATCTCCATCCTCTCGGCTGCCATCCTCCAGCGTTCCACGCTAGGTGACACCGTGCGGCCGCGCGTGGACCTGGTCGCGCGCGCCACGCGCGACCTGCCGGCCGGCACGCGGCTTGCGATTGCGCACCAGCACACGCATGCGCTGGCCGACATGCAGCCCCTGCTGATGCCGGCCGCGCCGGCCGCCCTGGACGATGCGGCGCCGCTACCTTATTACATGGCCGTCGGCCAAGTGCTGTCGCGCGCCGTGCGTGCCGGCGAGATGCTCACGGCCGCGGCACTGCACAAGCCGGTGGCTTCGGCCCTGTGGCGACTACGCGCGGCGCAGGACCAGCGTTTCCTGTCCAAGGCACCGGCCGGGACGGTCGCATGACGAACGATGCCAGTCCGGCGCCGCGGCCCGCCGCCGTGGTCCGCATCCTCGAGGCGCTCATCGTTGCCTGCATGGCCTGCATGCTGGTACTGGTGTTCGGCAACGTGGTGATGCGCTACATCTTCAACTCCGGCATCAGCATCTCCGAGGAGCTCTCGCGCATGCTCTTCGTCTGGATGACTTTCATCGGCGCCATCGTCGCCGTGGCCGAGGGCACGCACCTGGGCATGGACAGCGTGGTGCAGCGCTTGCCGCCGGCCTGGGCGCTGGCGTTCGCGTTGCTTTCGGACATCGCCATCGTCGTCTGCTGCGTGTTGCTGGGCCAGGGCGCCTGGACCCAGACGCAGCTCAACATGGGCAACGTGGCACCGGTCTCGGGCATTCCACTGGGCTACGTGCACCTTGCGGTGCTGGTGGCCAGCATCGGCATCGTGCTGATCGTGTCCGGCCACACCTGGCGCCTGCTGCGCGCCCGGGCCCACGACGCGGCGAGCGGAACAAGCGCACGATGACCGTCACCATCTTCGTCGTCTCGCTGCTGGCCGCCATGGCCCTGGGCATGCCGATCGCGTTCGCGCTGCTCGCCAGCGGCATCGTGATGATGCTGGCCATGGGCCAGTTCGATCCGCAGATCCTGGCGCAGAACCTGGTTGGCGGCGCCGACAGCTTCCCCTTGCTGGCCGTACCCTTCTTCATGCTGGCCGGCGAGGTCATGACGGCCGGTGGCCTGTCGCGCCGCATCGTGGCGCTGGCGGTGGCGCTGTGCGGCCATTTCCGCGGCGGCCTGGGCTACGTGGCCATCGCCGCCGCCGTGCTGATGGCCAGCATGTCGGGGTCGGCCGTGGCGGATACCGCGGCCATCGGCGCGATCCTGATCCCCATGATGCGCCAGGGTGGCTACCAGCTTGGCCGCGCCTCGGGCCTGATCGCCTCGGGCGGCATCATCGCGCCGATGATGCCGCTGTCGATCCCGTTCATCGTGTTCGGTGTCACCAGCGGCGTGTCGATCGGCAAGCTGTTCGTGGCCGGCATCGTGCCCGGCCTGCTGATGGCCGTGGCCCTGGTCGTTGCCTGGTGGTTCGTGGCGCGCAACGAACAGGTCGAGCCGATGCCGCGCGCCAGCCTGCGCGAGGCGCTGCGCGCATTCGTCGACGGTTTCTGGGCGCTGCTGGTGCCCGTCATCGTGCTGGGCGGCATCAAGGCCGGCGTGTTCACGCCGACCGAGGCGGCCGTGGTCGCGGCGGTCTATTCATTGTTTATCTCAATGGTGGTCTACCGCGAACTCAAGCCGAGCCAGCTTTATGGCGTGTTCCTGGCCGCAGGCAAGATGACGGCCGTGGTCATGTTCCTGGTGGCCGCGGCCGGGGTGTCGGCCTGGCTGATCACGATCGCCGACCTGCCGATGATGGTGGCCGACCTGCTGCAGCCGTTCGTGGACAGCAAGATCCTGCTGATGCTGATCATCATGCTGATCGTCGTGGCGGTCGGCACGGCGCTCGACCTGCTGCCCACCATCCTGATCCTGACGCCGGTGCTGATGCCCATCGTCAAGCAGGCCGGCATCGACCCGGTTTACTTCGGGGTGCTGTTCATCCTGAACAACGCCATCGGCCTGATCACGCCGCCCGTGGGCACGGTGCTCAACGTGATCTCCGGCGTGGCCAAGATCCCGCTCGACGAGACGATCCGCGGTGCGATCCCTTTCCTCATTGCGCACCTGCTGCTGCTGTTGCTGCTCACTCTGTTCCCGGCGCTGGTGATGGTGCCGATGCGCTGGTTTCTCTGACGACCTCTGCCCTACCGAAAGAAGGACCACACCATGAAATGGACCGTCACACCCTGGATCGCCGCAGCCGCGGCCACGCTGGCCCTGGGCCTGCCCGCGCAGGCGCAGGTGGGGACGCACAGCTTCCGCGCCGCCACCACCGATCCCGACGCCTCGGCCGGTCCGACCGGATTGCGCAAGTTTGCCGAGATCCTGGAGAAGAAGAGCGGCGGCAAGATGAAGATGCGGGTCTACGCCAGCAGCATGCTCGGCAACGACGCCCAGATCATCGCCTCGGTGCAGGGTGGCACGGTGGACTTCGGTTTGCACGGCTCGCCCACGCTGGTCGGCACGGCCAAAGAGTACGGCATACTCGATTTTCCGTTCGCCATCCGCAACGAGCGTGAGGCCGACGCGCTGTTCGACGGTCCCCAGGGCAAGGCCCTGCTGGGCAAGCTGGCGGCCAAGAACATGATCGGCCTGGGCCTGTGGGAGATCGGCTTTCGGCACATCACCAACAGCAAGCACCCGATCGAGAAATGGGAGGACATGGCCGGCCTGAAGATGCGCGTGGTGGCGAGCCCGGTGTTCCTGGACTACTTCAACGGCCTGGGCGCCAACGCCGTGCCCATGCCCATCGCCGAGGTCTATTCGGCCCTGGAAACGAAGGCGATCGACGCCCAGGACAATCCCATCGGCAACATCAGCACGATGAAGTTCAACGAGGTGCAAAAGTACATGAGCCTGGTCGGCTATGTGTACACGACCTATACGCTGACCGCTGCCAAGAAGACCTGGGACGCTCTGAACGAGGACGAGCGCAAGCTCGTCGTCGAAGCCGCTGATGAGGCCAAGGTTTACGAACGCCAGGTGGCGCGCGACCTGAACAGCCGGCTGCTGGCCGACTTGAAGAAAAGCATGCAGGTCA
>JAQGMU010000108.1 GCA_028292195.1 Ramlibacter sp.
GGCGAACATGGCATCAGGACGACGGCTGCAGCTGGGCTGCCTCGTCGCGGCCGCTCTGATGTGCGGCGCGGTTGTGGCGGGTGATCCCTACCGCATCGCGCAGGGTTCAATGGCGCCGGCCTCCTCCTCCGCGCCCGCGAAGCAAGCGCAGCGGTTAACCACCCCGCGCGGCAGCAGCGACCAGGACTGCCGGCTGCGGTGGCGGGAGTACCGACGCAGCCAGGCCTGTTTCGCGCCTTTCATCACCGTCTACGGGATCAAGGCGGAGGCCTTCCAGGCCTGCGGCCCCGAACTGCGCGACCCTTCGGCGGAGTGCGGGCCTCCACCGGATCCGTAGCACCAGGCAGGACAAGGAGACAAGGACATGGCCCGACTGCCGTACGCAGACCTGAGCGCCCCGGAAGGCAAGCCGCTGGTGGACCGCATCGTCGCCGAACGCGGCAGCGTGCTGCATCTCTACCAGATGCTGCTGCATAGCCCGCCAGTGGCCGAGGGGTGGCTCGGCTACCTGACGGCGATCCGCCAGAAGTGCAGCCTGTCACCGGCCCTGCGCGAGCTGGTGATCATGCGCGTCGCCGTGATCAACGGCGCGCCCTACGAAGCCGAGCAGCACGCGCCCATCGCGCTGAAGGAAGGCGTCACCCAGGGCCAGCTCGACGAGCTCACTGGCTGGGAAACGTCGGCGCAATACACCCCGCAGCAGCGCGCCGTGCTGGAACTGGCCGACGGCATGACGAAGAACGTGCAGGTGCCCAAGGCAGCCGTCGCCGCGCTGCGCGAATTCCTGGGTGACCGCGAGCTGGTCGAACTGGTCGCCACCGTCGCGGCCTACAACATGGTCTCGCGTTTCCTCGAAGCGCTGGACATCCATTCAGACGACGAGCGCCCCGTGCTCGGCTGAGGAGTGCCGGCATAGGCAAACGGCTTACGGGTGGAGGCGTATCCTCTGCACGGTACCGATGTCTTTGTCCAAAGCCACCCGAAGAAACGGCGCGCGGGGCGCATGAAGGAAGAATTCATCCCCGTTCGTCTCCTGCTTGTCGCGAACGCAGCCTGCCTGGCGCCCGAACTGCACGGCGCAGGCTACTCGCCTGCGATCGTCGACGACGCCGCCGCCGCCCTGCGGGAGATCCAGGATGGGCGCCCGTGGCTCGTGCTCCTGCAGGCCGGGCCAGCGGAGTGCGAGGCACTTCGCTTTGTGCGGCAACTGCGCGCGCAAGACCGCTCGCTGCCGGTTCGCGTCCTGCTGCTGGCGGGCGATGCCGGCGACGAATCCCTGGCCGCGGCGGCCCTGGATTGCGGTGCCGACGACTGCCTGTTCGCGCCGTTCGCCCCGGCCGAATTGCGCGCCAGGGTCGCCCGGCTCGTCCGCCAGGCCGCCAGTGAACCAGGCCCCAGGCCGGAGACCCTGGCGCAGAGCCTGGCCCTGCACAACATCGCGAGCCGGGTGGCAAGGCTCGGCGGCTGGACCATCGACCTGCCCGAACGCAAGCTGACCTGGTCGGACGAAAACTGCGCCATCCACGACGTGCCCCCTGGCTACCAGCCGACGCTGGACGAGGGGCTCAGCCTGTTTGCCGAAGAACACCGGGAACAGGTGACGCGCCTGGTCGAGGCCTGCGCACGGGATGGCACGCCCTATGAGTTCGAAGTGCCCAAGACCACGGCCAAGGGCCGCAGCATCTGGGTCCGGTCGATCGGCGAAGCGGTGCGCGACGCCACCGGCCGCATCGTCCGGCTGCAAGGCGCGTTCCAGGACATCACCGAGCGCAAGCGCACCGAGGAGGCGCTGCGGCGCAAGGATGCCCTGCTTCACATCGCCGGACGGGTCGCGCGCATCGGCGGCTGGTCCATCGCCATGGCGCAGGGGAGCATCGACTGCTCCGACGAGGTCGTCGACATCCTGGAATTCGAAGGGGAGCCGCGTCCCCGGCTGCGGCAATTCCTGCGGCTGGCCAGCGGGCAGGGCCGCCGCCGCCTCGCCGCCGCGATTGCGCATTGCGCGCGCACCGGCACGCCCTTCGACCTGGAGGCGCAGATTGCGACCCGGCGCGGCGGCCGCATCTGGGTGCGGGTGATCGGCGCGGCGGAACACGATGCAGGCGGCGCAATCGGGCGCGTGCAGGGCGCCGTCCAGGACATCAGTGAACGCGTGGCGCTGGAGGAGCAGTTGCGCCAGGCGCAGCGGCTCGAATCCCTGGGCCAGCTCACCGGCGGCGTGGCGCACGACTTCAACAACCTGCTGACCGTCATCCTGGGCAATGCCGGGGTGCTGGAGGAGGAACTGCACGGCGATGCGCAGCTGGCGCCGCTGGCGCCGCTGGCGCAAGTCGTGGTCGAGGCGGCCCAGCGCGGGGCGGACCTGACGCGGCGCCTGCTGGCGTTTGCGCGCCGGCAGGCGCTGGAGCCGAGGGTGGTGGACATCAACCAGCTGGTGGGCGGCATGGACACGATCCTGCGCCGCACGCTGGGCGACCACATCGTGATCGACGTCGATGGCGCGCCCGGACTGTGGCCGGCCCTGGTCGACCCCATGCAGCTGGACAACACACTGCTCAATCTTTGCCTGAACGCGCGCGACGCGATGCCTGGCGGCGGCCGGCTGGGCATCCTGACCGGCAACGTGCACCTGGACGACGCCGGGGCGACCCGGCGCCGCGAGGTCAAGCCCGGCCCGTACGTGATGCTGGCCGTCTCCGACACCGGCACCGGCATCGCGCCGCAGCACCTGGACCGCGTCTTCGAGCCTTTTTTCACGACCAAGGAGCGGGGCAAGGGAACCGGCCTGGGACTGGCGATGACCTACGGCTTCCTGAAGCAGTCGGGCGGGCACGCGGAGATCGAGTCCACGCCCGGCCGCGGCACGACGGTGCGGCTGTACCTGCCGCGCGCGGCACACGCCGGCGAGCAACTGCCGGAGCCCTTGCCGGCCGTTCCCCGGCCGGCCCGCTCGCGCACCCCCTACCGGATCCTGCTGGTGGAGGACGATGAACTGGTGCGCCGCTTCGCAAGCGACCAGCTCATCGACCTGGGCTACACGGTGCTGCAGGCGCAGGACGGTCCGCAGGCGCTGGCCATCCTCGTGCAGGATGACGCCATCGACCTGCTGTTCACCGACGTCGTCATGCCAGGCATGAGCGGCCGGGAACTGGCGGACCTGGCGCGCGCGCAACGCCCGGCGCTGCGCGTGCTCTACACCTCCGGCTACCCGGAGGACGCAATCGTCCACGACGGCCGCCTCGACGCGGGCGTGCAGTTGCTGGCCAAGCCCTACCGGCGGGAAGAGCTCGCGCGCCGGGTCGGCGCCATCCTGCAGACCGAGACGACATGAAGCATCCAACCGAACGTGGAACGCCGGAGGCCCGCATCGATTCGCTGGAAAGCGAGCTGGGCCGCGTCCGCGCGGAATTCGCCACCTTCAGCGGCCGGCTGTCGCATGACATGCAGGGCATCTTCCGCAACATCGAAGGGTTTGCCTCCGCGGTGCGGGAGCAGGGCGGCGGCAGGCTGACGGAGAAGGAGGCGCACTACCTGCAGCGGATCCAGGCCGGTGCGCGCCGCGGCGACAGCCTGATGCGCGACCTGGCCTCGCTTTCAGCGGCGTCCGTGGCGGAACTGCGGGCCTACCCCGTCGACCTGGCGGGCCTGGTCGACCAATGCATCCAGGACCTGGCGCCCGGGCTGTCGGGGCGAGCCGTCGACTGGGAACGGGCCGGTACCCCCTGGCCACGGGTCATGGCCGATCCCGCGCTGCTGCGGCTCGCGCTCGACCACCTGCTTGGCAATGCATTGAAGTTCACCCGTGGCCGCGCGCCGGCGCGCATCCGCATCGACGTGGCGGCGACGCCCGAAGAATGGGTGCTCACCGTGGCCGACAACGGGGCGGGCTTCGATGCCGCGTATGTCGACCGCCTGTTCAAGGCGTTCGAGCGCCTGCACCTGCCGACCGAGTTCGAAGGCAATGGCGTGGGCCTGGCCCTGGTGAAGATGGTCGTGGAGCGGCACGGCGGGCGGGTCCGCGCCGAAGCCCCGGCGGCAGGGGGCGCCGTCATCACCATCACCCTGCGCCGGCAGTCCCTGGAAGCCGTGGCGGCGGGGCCGGTGCGCGAAGCATCGGCTGCCGCCGGTGGCGGCGGGCGGAAGTTGCGGATCCTCGTGGTCGACGACGACGCGCTGGTACTGACGACGCTGCGATTGATGCTGGAGCGGGACGGCCACCAGGTGGTCGCCGCCGCCGGCGGTGCGGCGGCCCTCGCGACCCTGGAGCAGCAAGGCGCGCGCTTCGACCTGGTCATTGCCGACTGGCTCATGCCCCAGGTCGGCGGGGCCGAGGTGGTGCAGGCCGTGAAAGCCGCCCAACCCTTTACGCCGGTGATCGTGTTGACCGGGCAGCGTCCCGACATGCTTGGCCAGCACGACGTCCCCGCGGCCGTCGACCAGGTCCTCGACAAGCCCATCACGCCGGCAAAGTTGCGGAGCGCGGTGGCGGCGGTGGCGGGAAGGTGATCTTGCGGATTTTCCGGTTGCCCATGTCGGCCACGTAGAGCGCACCCTGGGCGTCGAAGGCCAGGCCGCTGGGCATGCTGAAGCTCGCCGCGGCGGCATCACCGTCCGCGTCGCCCCCGCGCCCGGTGCCGGCCACGATGCTCGTGTCCCCGCCGGGCGTGACTTTCAGGATCCGGTTGCCGTAGGTGTCGGCGACATACCGGTTGCCCGCGGCGTCGGTGGCAACGTCGGCCGGGTGGGGAAAATCGATGCTGTCCTCCCCCGGGGTCGAGACCAGGTTGCCTGAGATCAGGCGAGTCAGGCCGTCGTTGCCGTAGTCCGCGACGTGCACATTGGCGTCGGGGTCGACCGCCACCGCATGCGGCAGCGAGAACCGGGCGGCCTGGCTCATGCCGTCGACGTTGCCGAATTCGCCGGAACCGGCGAGCGTGCTCACGCAAACGCCGCTGCTGCGGCAGGGAACGGCCGCCTGGGCCTGGGCTTCGTTGTCCGCGGCACCGCCGCAGCTGGAGATCAGGATCGCCGCCAGGGTCCAGCCCAAGCCATGCGCATTCATCGCGCGCCTCCTGCGGGAACAGGAGGAACATGCTGCGCCAATCGAGCGCAGCCGGCAAGAGCCAGGCGTTGTCAGCACAATGGAATCCTCGCAACGCAAAGGACGAGTCAATGCCTTATTTCAAGCTGCCGCTGTCCGGCGATGTCACCCAGACCATCAACCCCTGGAACTGGTTCCTCCAGTCCGAAGGCGGCCAGTTCGGCCTGATCAACGTGAATCTCGGAATGAGCGCCAACCCCGGGCTGGAGCAGCGCATCCTGGATGACGTGGGCAGCTATGGGCGCCAGCTCGGGCGCATCGGCGAAGCGC
Organism: Ramlibacter sp.; assembly: GCA_028292195.1. Taxonomy (GTDB): domain Bacteria; phylum Pseudomonadota; class Gammaproteobacteria; order Burkholderiales; family Burkholderiaceae_C; genus Ramlibacter. Next base: position 5,372 of record JAQGMU010000108.1, read on the forward strand.
TGGACGTGCTGCTCGATCATGTGAAGCTGGATCGCCTGGACGCCAGGGAGCGCACCGTGATCGAGGATTTCAGGCTGCAGCTGGCCCAGGTGAAGCGCTTGAAGGAGCAGCACGGCAGCAAGTGAGCCCGGACCCGCTACGATGCGCCAAACTCCCGGGAGTCCCAGTCCATGCTCACCAAAGTCTTCACCGGCGGCCGCATCCGGAAGGCGGAGTACGACCCCGCTTCGCGGCAGCTGGACCTGCATTGGGAAAACAAATCCGTGCTGGCCTACAAGCATGTTCCCGACGAGGTGTACCGGCGGCTCTGCAGTGCGCCGAATCCGGCGACCTACTGGGAGGACCGGATCGCGGATGAGTACCCGAAGGGGCGGCCGATGACGTCGAGTGCCGATCCGGACGGGGCCAGGAAGCTGGGCGATCTTTTTGGCGGCGGGGACGCGTAGGACGTTTTCGCCAAATGCGGGCGATCTGCCGCGATGGACGCCTTCCGACACACGGCCGAGCCAGGGATTGCTATGGTAGGGGTGCAACAGGAGCCGAGCCATGGCCGATTCGTCGATGGCGGGCCTTTTCCCCCGCCGGTCCCACGTCTGCGCCCTGATCGAGGGGGAGGAAGAGTCGGCGGCCCTGATCCCCTTGTTCATCCGCGACGGCAGCGACCGGGGAGAGCAGGTGATCGCCGTGGCGGGCGGCGCCTGGCTGGACGGACTGCGGCGGCTGCTGGAGGCCGGGGACCTCGGGCCGGCTGCCTCCGAGGCGGCCGGGCAATTGCGGTTGGTGCCCTGGAACCAGATTTATCCGGCCTCGCTTGCCAGGGCCGGCGTCGGCCGCGCGCTGGCGTCGGTGGAGCAGATCGTCGCCGGCGCGGCCGAGGACAGCCGCTACGCCGGTGTGCGCATCCTGGAGCAGATGGACTGGATGGTCAGTGCCAGCGGCGGCAGCCAGGAAGTTGCCGACTACGAGCGCGGCGTCGACCGCATGGTGAAGGCTTACGCCCAGCCCGCCGTCTGCGTCTATGACTTGAGCCGATTGTCCGGCCAGTTGCTGATCGAAATCCTGTCGACCCACCGGCTCGCAATGACCAGGGGTACGCTGGTGGAAAGCCCCTTCTACAACGAAACGGCGAAAGGCAAGCCGTGAACCACGCAGCGCCGGCGCGCAGCGCGCCCGTTCCCATCGACAGTGCCGCGCTGGCGGCGCCTTGCCACGCCTGCGCCTTCTTCGGCGATGCGGAAGAAGAGTACGCGGCTCTCCTGCCTTTCGCGAAGGCCTGCGCGCACTGCGGCGGGCGCTGCCTCCAGTTCCTGGACCCGGCATTGGGGCAGGAGCGGGCCGGCCGCATGGCCGCCGCCGGGATCGGCGTCGCCAGCTCCGCGGGGGCCGGCAGGGCGGAGCTGCGCCCCTGGGAGCAGGCCTACTTGCGCGGCGGCCGCTTCGACGTCGGCGAGATGCTCGCGCTGATCGAGGCGGAAATGGCAGCCGGCCGGAGCTTCGGCAGCACGCGGCTGTGGGCGAACATGGAATGGGCCCTGTCGCAGCTGCCGGGCTGCGACGGCCTGGTCGAATACGAGAGCCGGCTCAATTCCATCCTCAAGGAGAACCCGGGCATCGTCGTCTGTGTCTACGACCATGGCAAGTTCGGTGCGGGCATGGTGATGGACATCCTGCGCACCCATCCCGTGGTGCTGGTCGGAAACGAGTTCCGCCACAACCCGCTGTACGTTCCCACCGAGCTGTTCCTCGACGACCTGCGGCAACGCCGCGGCGGCACCTTGCAGTAGGCGGGAGTGGCCGGCCGCCAAGGAGGCGGTCAGCTGAGCTCCACCAGCACCGGCTGGTGGTCCGACACCCGCGTCTCGCCGTCGACCACCACGCGCCGCACATGGTCCTTCAGCCCTTCGCTCACGAACACGAAGTCGCAGGCGATCGCTTCCGGGCCGTAAGTGCGGTCGTGGACCAGGAAGGTCGGCTGGTGCGGCGCCTCGCCATGCACGAGCCGCCAGCCGTCCAGTAGCCGGCCTGGCGCGCCGGGCCCGGTGAGCACCGCGTAGTCCGGCTCGTGCGGCTGCAGGTTGAAGTCGCCACAGACGACCGCGTGCGGCGTGTGCACCTTGGACTGGAAGGGCGAACCGTCCATGCTCTGTTGCGGCGGCGCCAGCGCCAGTGCGGTGTACTGCGCATGCAGCGCGCGCAGTGCCTCGGCCTGCGCCATCCGCTGCGTCTTCGAGTAGAACTCCAGGTGGGTCGTCATGAAGCGCATCGGTCCCAGCTGCGGGTCCAGCACCGTGACCACCGTGCACATGCGCGGCATGCTGCGGACGCCGCCGTCGGCTGGCCAGGGCAGCGGATGGTGCTGCACCTGCACCACTGGCAGCCGGGTCGCCATCGCGTTGCCGAAGCGGCGGCGCTCGCCCGCCGCGGTGAATTCGTCCACCGCGGCGCCGAAAAACAGCTGGAATCCGGGCAACGACTCGCGCAGCAGCGCGGGCTGGTCGTGGCCGGCGTTGCCTTGCAGCTGCGGGTAATTGACCGCGATTTCCTGCAGGCACAGCACGTCGAAATCGGCCAGCACGCGGGCGCCGGCCACGATGCGTTGCGGGCTGGCGACGCCGTCGAGGCCGCAGCACCACTGCGTGTTCCAGGTGACCAGATGCATAAAAAATGAGTATAGGCAGCGCACCTGTCGTTACCTCATGGATGAGCACAGCCAACCCGACCGCACCGCTAGACTCCGCCGGTGCCAAGCATCACCTTCCCCGTCCCCACGGCGGCGACCGGCCGCCGCTACGAGAGGCTCCGGCTGCGCATCCGCGTGGGCATGGTGGCCGGCGCCATGTTGCTGGCGCTCGCGCTGTTGCTGGCCGGCGTGTTCGCCGGGCCCGCGCACCGCCGGCTGCTGCAACTGAGCGGTTCACCGCTCGCGTTCTGGCTGGCCGCACTGGTGCTGGGCCTGCTGGCCATCGCGCTGGCCTGGTTCGTCACCGGCCGGATGGTGCGTCCCCTGACCCTGCTGGCGCAGCAGGCCGCCGCGGCGGAAGCATCGGTGGCGCTGCCGCCCGCCACCGCGCCGGCGCCGCTGGAAACCGAAGTCGGCGCGGTGCAGCGCGCGCTGCACCGCCTGGCCCGCAGCGCGCAGCAGAACCAGCAACAGTCGGCGCTGAACGAGCGGCAGTTCGCGGCGCTGGCCGAATCGCTGCCGCACGTGATCTGGCTGGCCGATGCGCAGGGCCGGCTGGAATACGTCAACCGGCCCTGGCTCGCCGAGACGCTGCTGGCGGTGGAGGACCTCGCGCGGTTCGCCGAGCCGGGCGAGCGCGCGCGCTTCGCCGAGGCGTGGCGACAGAGCCTGGCGGCGACGGAGCCGCTGCGCCTGCGCTGCCTGCTGAGCCCGCCCGGCACCGGGATGCCGCACTGGACCGACGTGCAGGCCGCGCCGATCGCCGGCGAGGACGGGGGCAGCGGCGCGGTGCGCTGGGTCGGCAGCCTGATCGACGTCGACGAAAGCGTGATGCTGGCGCAGATGCAGGAGCGCGCGCTGCACGAGGAACGCAGGGCGCGGTCCGACGCCGAACAGGTGGCGCGGATGCGCGACGACTTCCTGGGCGCCGTGTCCCACGAGCTGCGTTCGCCGCTCAGCGCCATCAGCGGCTGGGCCGAGATCCTGGCGCGCAAGGGCCAGAAGGACCCCATGGTGGCCAAGGCCGGCGAGGTGATTCGCCGCAATGCGCAGATCCAGACCGCGTTGATCAACGACCTGCTGGACATGACGACCATGGCGGCCGGCAGGATGGAGCTGGCGCACGAGGTGCTGGACCTGTCGCGGGTGGCGCGCGAAGCGGTCACCTCGCACCTGACCGCCGCCCAGGCCAAGGGCCTCGCGCTGGACTGGCGGCGCTGCGAGCAGGTGATCGTGGAAGGCGACGAGCGCCGGCTGGCGCAGGCGGTCACCAACGCGGTCATCAACGCCATCAAGTTCACGCCGCCCGGCGGCCAGGTGAATTTGTCGAGCGGCGTCGAGGGCGGGAGCGCCGTGCTGCGCATCGCCGATACCGGCCGCGGCATTTCCGCGGCCTTCCTGCCGCACGTGTTCGACCGGTTGCGGCAGGAGGACGGCACGGCCGCGGCCCGCACCGGCGGCCTGGGCCTGGGCCTGGCCATCGCCCGCGGCATCGTCGAACTGCACGGCGGCGAGATCGCGGTGCACAGCGCCGGGCCGGGCAAGGGCACCACGCTCACCATCACGCTGCCGCTGGCCGAGGCCCTCAGCGAAGAGGGCGCGCACCGCTCCAGCATGGCGGCCCTGGACCCCGGCTTCGACCTGCTCGGCTCGCACGTGCTGGTGGTCGACGACGAGGCCGATGCCCGCGAGGTGGCGCAGGCGGCGCTGACCAGCATGGGCGCCAACGTGCAGGTGGCCGCCAATGGGCAGGAGGCGCTGGCGGCCGTGCAGCGCCAGCACTTCGACTTCCTGGTGTCCGACATCGGCATGCCGGGCCTGGACGGCCTGGAGCTGATCCGCAGAGTGCGCAGGCTGGCGCCCCCGCATGGCGCGGTGCCGGCGGTGGCGCTGACCGCCTTCGCGCTGGCGGGCGACGTCGAGGCCGGCCTCCAGGCCGGCTTCCATGCCTATGCCGCCAAGCCGATCTCGATGCGCGGGCTGGCCACCGCCATCGTCACGGCGCAGAAGCGGGTGGAAGGCCGCGAATGAGCCGGCGGCGCTAGAATTCGCGCTCGGGGACAAGAGCAGACTCCCCGCCCCAGGCGCCCCGCGCCCAAGTGCTGCTCCTGCTGCCGGCCCGCCCGGCGAGGAGCCCCGCTTGGACCATCCTGTTTCCTCCATTCCCGCCCGCCTGCTGCTGGCCAAGGCGCTGCGCGGCTTCGCCGACGGCTTCGTCAGCCTGCTGCTGCCGCTGCACCTGCTGCAGCTGGGCCTGTCGCCGCTCGAAGTGGGCGTCATCGCCACCACCACCTTGCTCGGCTCCGGCCTGCTCACGCTGTGGGTGGGCGCGCAGGCCGGGCGCTGGCCGCTGCGCACCTTGCTGCTGGCGGCCACGCTGCTGATGGCGGGCACCGGCGCCGCGCTGGTGCTGGTGCAGGGCTTCTGGCCGCTGCTGCTGGTGGCGCTGGTGGGCACCATCAATCCCTCGGGCGGCGATGTCAGCGTGTTCCTGCCGCTGGAGCACGCCATGCTGGCGCACAGCGTGGAGCCGCGCCGCCGCACCGCCACCTTTGCCCGCTACAGCCTGGTGGGCACGCTGGCCGGCGCCTTCGGGGCACTGGCCGCGGCGCTGCCCAGCGTGGCGGCCGCGCGTTACGGCGTCGCGCTGCCGTCGGCCATGCAAGGCATGTTCGGGCTGTACGCGCTGCTTGCCGTCGCCGCGGCGCTGGTCTATCGCGGGCTGCCGCGGCAGGAGCGCGCGGACGCGCAGGCGACGCCCTCGGCGCTGGGGCCATCGCGGCGGCGCGTCTACCTGCTGGCCGCCTTGTTCAGCCTCGACGCCTTCGGCGGCGGCTTCGTCGTGCAGTCGCTGGTCGCCTTGTGGCTGTTCCAGCGTTTCGGCGTGGCGGTCGACACCGTGGCTGCCATCTTCTTCTGGACCGGCCTGCTTACCGCGTTCTCCTACCTGGTGGCGGTGCGCATCGCCGAGCGCATCGGCCTCGTGCGCACCATGGTCTACACGCACCTGCCGTCCAGCCTGTGCCTGCTGGCCATTCCGTTCTGCGGTTCGCTGCACTGGGCGGTGGCGCTGCTGCTGGTGCGCAGCGCGCTGTCGCAGATGGACGTGCCCACCCGCAGCTCCTACGTGATGGCCGTGGTGACGCCGGCCGAGCGGCCGGCGGCGGCCAGCTTGACCGCGGTGCCGCGCAGCCTGGCGGCGGCGGCCAGCCCCGCGCTGGCCGGCTGGCTGCTGGGCGTGTCGGCCTTCGGCTGGCCGCTGGTGGCCGGGGCCGTGCTCAAGATCGTCTACGACCTGCTGCTGCTGGCGCTGTTCAGCGGCGTGGAGCCGCCGGAGGAGAGCCAGGCTCCAGGCCGGCCGAACGCGGCAAGGTGAAGAAGAAGGTGGCGCCCGCGCCCGGCCTGGCCTGGAACCAGATGCGTCCGCCGTGCAGCGCCACGATGCGCTCCACCAACGCCAGGCCGATGCCGGTGCCGGGAAATTCGTCGGCCGAATGCAGGCGGCGGAAGGGCTGGAACAGCTGGGTCGCGGCCGCGCCGTCGAAGCCGGCGCCGTTGTCGGCCACGAAGAAGGTTTTGCGGTCGTCGCCGCTGTCCTCTGCCAGGCAGCCGATGGCCACGCGGGCCTGCGGCGTGTTGGCGCTGAACTTCCAGGCGTTGCCCGCCAGGTTCTCCAGCACCTGCAGCAGCAGTGCGCGGTCGGCGCGCGCCCGCATGCCTTCCTCGACCTGCACTTCCACCACGCGCTGCGGGTCGCGCTCGCGCAGCCGTGCCAGCACTTCGTGGGCGAGCCCGCTCACGTCCACTTCCACCAGCTGCAGCGGCGCGCGCGTCAACCCGCCCAGTTCCAGCAGCTGCTGCGTCAGGTCGGCCATGTGGCCGGCATTGGAGCGGATGCGCTGCAGGTAGCGCTGGTGCTTCTCGTCGCCGCTGGCCGCGATGGCCGGCTCCAGCGCCTGGGCGAAGCCGTCGATGGCGGCCAGCGGTGCGCGCACGTCGTGGGCGATGGCAAAGGAGAAAACTTCCAGGTCGCGCACCGCCTGCTCCAGCTGCGTGGTGCGCTCGCGCACCTGCGCGTCCAGGCCCTTGTTCAGCGCGCGCAGTTCGCCCTGCGCGCGGATCAGCGACTCCGCCCGGTCGCTGCTCTGGCCGTGCAGCCGCGTCAGCACCAGGTAGCCCGCCAGCAGGCCCGCCGTGGCCGCCGCGCAGAACAGGAAGTAGACCAGCCGCCGGTTGTAGAACGCGGCGAGGGCGTCGCTGCGCGAGGAAGCGATGGAGACGCGGATGCCCCAGTCCGGCAGCACGCGGTAGCTCACCAGCTGCGCCTCGCTGCCGATCAGCGCGCTGCCGTTGGTGCTGGTGACCAGGTCGCGCAGCGCCGCCGCCTCCGCCGGCAGGTCCAGCGCGCCACGCCGCGATTGCCAGGCCGCCAGCACGGTGCCGTCGGCCGCGGACAGCGCCACGGTGGAGGCGTCGTGCAGGCTGACCGAGCGCATGATGCCCAGCAGGGTGGAGGATGGCGAGATCGCGACGGCCACCGCGTAGTGGTCGCCGCCGTCGCCGCGCAGCCGCATGGCCAGCGGCACCTGCGGGCCGTGCGCCCCGACCAGCGGCGCCAGCACGCTGACCTCGTCGCTGCGCGGGGGAGTCGCGATCAGCCGGTCGCACAGCGGGCCCGCGATCGAAGAAGTCCCGCCGGTGGCCACCAGCACGCGGCCGTCCGGCAAGCAGACGCCCAGGTCGCTGAAGGCATCGTTGGCCTGCAGCCGGTCGCGCAGCATGTCGCCCAGGCCCACTTCCGAAACACCGTCGCGCACCAGCCCGTTCAGCAGCTGGTGGACGGCGCGCGCGTTGCGCAGCACGCGCACCACGTAGTGCTCCACGGCGGTGGCCAGGTTGGCGTCGCGCTGCGACACGGAGGCCAGGGCCTGGCGGTGCTCGTAGGCGGCATGCTCGGCGAAGCTGATCCAGACCAGCAGCGCCAGCAGCAGCATCAGCGCGCGGAGCAGGCGGCGTGAGCGGCGGGCGGCCTGCTGCAGTTGCCCGACCTGCAGTTCGCTGTCCCGCTGGGAGAACTCCGGGACGGCCGGCGCGGCCGGTGCGGTGTTCATGCGTTCATTCGTCCAGCCGCACGGCGGGGCGCAGCGCCTCCAGGCCAGGCCAGTCGACCACCAGCGGCCGCGGCCCCGGGTCGCCCGCGGAGGGGCCTTTTACCGTGACGTCGCCGATGCCGAACCGCGCCATGTCGGCGGCGGAAAGAAAGTAGAAGTCCTCCACGCCGTAAGGCGCGAGCTTGCCGAACCAGGCGACGAAGCCATCCACGCCGATGCCGCGGTAGAACTCGGCCTCGCGCCGCGCCAGCGCGCGCGCCTGCGCCATCGGCTCCGGCGGCCAGCTGGCCTGCCCGCTTTGCTGCAGGTAGAGCACGTGCGCCATGTTGCCGTGCCAGCCGACCGCGTCGGGCCGCCCCAGCAGCTTGCGGCTCCCGGCCGGGAACACGTAGTTGGCGCAGGAGGACAGGCACGCCGTGGGGACTTCGACCGCGAGCCCGCCTGCGTGGACGGCATCCGCCATGTCGAGCGCCGGCCCGACCAGGCCGCCGCGCGAGGTGATGACCACGCGTTTCACGCCGGGCTCGGCCAGCAATTGCAGGAAGCGCGTGGCCGCGGCGGCGTCGATGCGGCCATCGAACACCAGCGCGTCGTCCACCCGCTGCACGCTGGCGCCGGGCGCCGGCTGGGCCGCGCAGCCGGCGGCCAGCAGCAGGAGCGGAAGGCAGGAAAGGAGGAAGCGGAACGGCAAGGCGTGGCTGCCCGGGTGAGCCCTCAAGCCGGCGTCGCCACCAGCGGCAGCGCCACGGTGAAGCGGCTGCCCCGGCCGGCGCCCTCGCTGGCGGCCGCCACGGTGCCGCCATGGTCCTGCACCAGCCGGCGCACCAGGCTCAGGCCCACGCCAAGGCCGCCTTCGCCGCTGGCACGGGTGGCATCGCCCTGCACGAACAGGCCGAAGATGTGCGGCAGCACGTCGGCCGCGATCCCCGAGCCGTTGTCCGCAACTTCGACGAAGCCCCAGTCGGCGTCGCGCCCAACCCGGACGGCGATGGCGCCGCGCGGCGGGGTGTAGCGCGCCGAGTTCTGCACCAGGTTGCAGATGACCTGCTTGATGCGTCCGGCATCGGCCTTCACCCAGAGCGGCGCCGGGTGCAGGTCCATGGTCACCGCATGGTCCTTGGCCGCGATCGCACCGCCCGTCATTTCGAGGGCCTGGGTCGCCAGGATGTTGAAGTCGACCGTTTCCAGGCGCAGCTCCACCTTGCCCTGGCTCACGCGCGCGATGTCCAGCAGGTCGTCCACCAGCTGGGTCAGCTGCGTGGTCTGGCGCGTCATCACGGCGACGCGGCGGGCCAGTTCCTCCGGCTCCTGGACCGGCTTGCGCCGCAGCACCTCCAGCATCATGGCCAGGGTGCTCAGGGGATTGCGCAGCTCGTGCGCCAGCGTGGCCACGAACTGGTTCTTGCGCTCGTCGGCCTGCTCCAGTTCGGCCTGCTTGTCGCGCAGCGCCTGGTGGGTCTTCAGCAGTTCGCGGTTCTGCAGCTCCACTTCCTCCATCGGCGACTGCGGCCTGCGCCGCGCCAGCTGGTCGGCCAGGCGCGCAAGGTCGGCGGGACCGAGGCGGGGCGCGTTGCGGGGCAGCGCCATTTCGATCCGCACCAGCGTGCCGCCGGCGGCCGGCGCCTCGATGATCAGCTGGTCGACCAGGCGCTTGCTGCCGATGATGCCCATGGGCAGCCGGCCGTTGGCCGCCGGCATGCCTTGCAGCACGGCCTCGAGGTCGGGGATGCCGGGTCCCTGGTCGGTGACCTGGGCGACCAGGGACTGGCCGGGGCCGGAGCGCGTCTCGCGCACCAGGAAGGTCAGCGAGCCGCCGAGGCCATGCTGTACCGCGTTGCGCGCGATCTCGGAAACGGCGGTGGAAAAGCGGGTCTGCTGCATGTGGTCGAGCCCGACCAGCTGCCCGACCTGCCGGGTGCAGGTGCGGATGGCCACCAGGGTTTGCGCCGTCGCGGGCACCGTGAAGATCGGCTGACTCATGGACACGCCAGCCTAACACCATCCCGAACGGCCAGGCCGCTGCAGCGGACGGCGCGTCGCGGTAGCATGCATGCCATGCAATACCGCACGCTTGGCAACAGCCACCTTCAAGTCTCCGCCCTCTGCCTGGGCGCCATGATGTTCGGCGACCAGACTCCGCTGGAGGAGGCACGTTCCATCGTCGCCGATGCCCACGAGCGCGGCGTCAACTACCTCGACACCGCGGACGTCTACAAGACCGGGGCTTCGGAAACCATGGTGGGCGAACTGCTGCAGGGGCAGCGCCACCAGTGGGTGCTGGCCACCAAGCTCGGCAACAAGATGTCGGCGCGGCCCAACGAGTCCGGCTTTTCGCGCAGCTGGATGCTGCGCGAGGCCGAAGAGAGCCTGCGCCGCCTGCGCACCGACCACGTCGACATCCTCTACATGCACCGCGACACCCCGGGCATGGACCTGGAGGAGCCGCTGCGCGCCATGGAGCAGTTGCTGCGCGACGGCAAGATCCGCTACTGGGGCATCTCCAACTTCCGCGGCTGGCGCATCGCCGAGGCAGTGCGCACGGCCCGCGAGATCGGCATGCCGCAGCCGGTGGTCTGCCAGCCTTACTACAACCTGCTCAATCGGATGCCTGAAGTGGAGATCCTGCCGGCCTGCAAGCACTACGGCATCGGCGTCACCTCGTACAGCCCGATCGCGCGCGGCGTGCTGACCGGCAAGTACGCACCCGGCCAGGCGCCGTCCGGCGACACCCGTGCCGGGCGCGGCGACAAGCGCATCAACGAAACCGAGTTCCGGCAGGAGTCGCTGGTGATCGCGCAGCGCCTGATGACGCACGCCGAAGCGCGCGGCACCACGCTGGCGGCCTTCGCCAGCGCCTGGGTGCTGGCCCACAGTGCGGTCAGCGCCATCATCGCCGGCCCGCGCACGCTCAAGCAATGGCAGGACTACCTGCCGGCGCTCGAGTTCCAGCTGAGCGAGGAAGACGAAGCGCTGGTGGATTCGCTGGTGCCGCCTGGGCATCCGTCGACGCCGGGGTATACGGACCCGAGCTATCCGCTGGCGTTGCGGCGCGGGTAAACCGTAGTCCGTAGCTGCATTACGTTCCGGGGCGCGTCGCGCCAGGCGGTGCGCGGTGCAAGGCCGCTGGGGTGGCGGGCGCTGTAGGGCGGGTTCGCGTAGCGACCCCGCCGCTGGGATGCGCTGCGCGCAGCCCAGGCCACATTCCATTCGGAGCGCGCGCCCATCGTGAAACGCGAGGGTTCGCACGCAGCCCGACCGTATCCGGCTTGACCTAAACTCGGATTCCGGGCACCACCCTCGCCCGGAACACGGGAAATGCGTCAAGCTACCGCTGCCGACATTTCCTTTCACAGCAACCCTGGCGCGACACGATCGCGCGGAGCACTTGCGAATGAGCCAGCACCAAGCCCTGCGCTTGCACGTGCCGGAGCCCTCTGGGCGGCCCGGCTGCGAGACCGACTTCTCCTACCTCCACGTCTCCGCCGCCGGCGAAATGCGCCGGCCGCCCGTGGACACCCCCCACTTCGAGACCCGCGACCTGAGCTACGGGCTGATCCGCGTGCTCGGCCAGGATGGCCGCGCCGTCGGCCCCTGGGCCCCCGAGCTCGACACGACGCAGCTGCGCCGCGGCCTGCGCGCCATGATGAAGACGCGCTTCTTCGACGCTCGCATGGTGATCGCGCAGCGGCAGAAGAAGATCTCGTTCTACATGCAGTGCCTGGGCGAGGAGGCGATCGCCATCGCGCAGGCGCTGGCGCTGGAGCCGGGCGACATGTGCTTCCCCACCTACCGCCAGCAGGGCCTGCTGCTGTGCCGCGACGACGTGTCGATGGTGGAGCTGATGTGCCAGCTCATGAGCAACCAGGCCGACGCGATGAAGGGCCGGCAACTGCCGGTGATGTACTCGTTCAAGCGCGCCGGCTTCTTCTCGATCTCCGGCAACCTCGCCACCCAGTTCATCCAGGCCGTGGGCTGGGCGATGGCTTCGGCCATCAAGGGCGACACCCGTATTGCGTCAGCCTGGATCGGCGACGGCTCCACCGCCGAAGCCGACTTCCACACCGCGCTCACCTTCGCCCACGTCTACCGGGCGCCGGTGATCCTGAACGTGGTCAACAACCAGTGGGCCATCTCCAGCTTCCAGGCGATCGCCGGCGGCGAGTCCACCACCTTCGCCGCCAAGGGCGTGGGTTGCGGCATCGCCTCGCTGCGCGTCGATGGCAACGACTTCCTGGCCGTCTACGCCGCCTCGCGCTGGGCGGCCGAGCGGGCGCGCCAGAACCTCGGGCCGACCTTGATCGAATGGGTCACTTACCGTGCCGGCGCGCACTCCACTTCGGACGACCCGTCGAAGTACCGGCCCGCCGACGATTGGGAGCGCTTCCCGCTGGGCGACCCGATCGACCGGCTGAAGGTGCACCTCATCGGCCTCGGCGCCTGGTCCGAACAGGAGCACGTGCAGGTGCAGAAGGAACTGGAAGCGGAAGTGGCGGCGGCGCAGAAGGAAGCCGAGCGCCACGGCACCATGCTGGATGGCCAGGGCCCCAGCGCCGCCACCATGTTCGAGGACGTGTACGAAACCGTGCCGGCGCACCTGCGCGCCCAGCGCCAGCAACTGGGAGTGTGACGAGCATGTTGACCAAGACCCAGGACAAGCACCTCGCCTCCGAGCAGGCGACCAAGCCGATGACGATGATCCAGGCCCTGCGTTCGGCCATGGACGTGATGATGGAACGCGACCCCGACGTGGTGGTGTTCGGCCAGGACGTCGGCTACTTCGGCGGCGTGTTCCGCGTGACCGAAGGCCTGCAGGCCAAGTACGGCAAGTCGCGCTGCTTCGACACCCCGATCAGCGAAGGCGGCATCGTCGGCGTCGCCGTCGGCATGGCCGCCTATGGCCTGCGGCCGGTGGCGGAGATCCAGTTCGCCGACTACTTCTACCCGGCCTCCGACCAGATCGTGTCGGAAGCGGCGCGCCTGCGCTTCCGCTCGGCCGCCGACTTCACCTGCCCGCTGACACTGCGCATGCCTTGCGGCGGCGGCATCTACGGCGGCCAGACCCACAGCCAGAGCCCGGAGGCGATGTTCACGCACGTCTGCGGCCTGCGCACCGTGATGCCCAGCAACCCGTACGACGCCAAGGGCCTGCTGATCTCCGCCATCGAATGCAACGACCCGGTGATCTTCCTGGAGCCCAAGCGCCTGTACAACGGCCCCTTCGACGGCCGCCACGACCAGCCGGTGGTGCCCTGGTCCAGGCACCCGATGGGCAACGTGCCCGAGGGCTACTACACCGTGCCGCTGGAATCGGCCACGGTGTTCCGCCCCGGCAGCCAGCTCACCGTGCTGGCCTACGGCACCATGACCTGGGTGGCGCAGCAGGCCGCGGAGGAGACCGGCGTCGACGCCGAGATCATCGACTTGCGCTCGCTCTGGCCGCTGGACCTGGACGCGATTCTCGAATCGGTGAAGAAGACCGGCCGCTGCGTGATCGTGCATGAAGCCACGCGCACCAGCGGCTTCGGCGCGGAGCTGACCTCGCTGGTGCAGGAGCACTGCTTCTACCACCTGGAGGCGCCGATCGAGCGCGTGACCGGCTGGGACACCCCGTACCCGCACGCCCAGGAGTGGGCCTACTTCCCCGGCCCCGACCGGGTCGGCGCGGCGTTCAAGCGCGCCATGGCGGCCTGAGGAGAAGACCATGGGGCACTACACGATCAAGATGCCGGACATCGGCGAAGGCATCGCCGAAGTGGAAGTGGTGGAATGGCGCGTCAAGCCCGGCGACACGGTCACCGAAGACCAGGTGCTGGCCGACGTGATGACCGACAAGGCGACGGTGGAGATTCCCTCGCCGGTGGCGGGCAAGGTGGTGAGCCTCGGTGGGAAGCCCGGCGAGCTGATGCCTGTGGGGGCGGAATTGATCCGGCTGGAGGTGGAGGGTGCGGGGAACGTGAAGGACGCGCCGGCCGCGCCAGCGCCGGCGGCGCAGGCCGCGGCGCGCGTGGAAGCGCCGCAGGCGGTGCGCAGCGAAGCTGCACACCCTACGGAAACCAAGCCGGCGGCAGTGAAGACGCAGCCGGCCCCGCGCGTGCAGCCGCCGACCGCGACCCCGGCGCCGATGCGCGCGCCAGGCGACAAGCCGCTCGCCTCGCCGGCAGTGCGGCAACGCGCCTGGGAGCTCGGCATCGAACTGCAGTTCGTGCACGGCAGCGGCGCGGCGGGACGTATCACGCACGGCGACCTCGACGTCTATCTCGCTTCCCGCGGCCAGCCGCGCACGGCGCCGGCTTCGTCGGCCTATGCGCGGCGCGAGGGCGAGGAGGCGGTGCCGGTGATCGGCCTGCGCCGCAAGATCGCGCAGAAGATGCAGGAGGCCAAGCGCCGTATCCCGCACTTCAGCTACGTCGAGGAGATCGACGTCACGGAGATCGAGGCGCTGCGGAAGGCCTTGAACGACCGCTACGGCGCCCAGCGCGGCAAGCTCAGGCTGCTGCCGCTGCTGGCGCGGGCCGTGGTGCTGGCGGTGGCCGACTTCCCGATGATGAACGCGCGCTTCGACGACGACGCCGGCGTGGTGACGCGCCA
>JAQGMU010000113.1 GCA_028292195.1 Ramlibacter sp.
GAACTGCTGCACAGCGCCGACGTCACGCCGGCCTTCACGCAAAGGCTGCAGGCGCTCAAGCTCGCCGGCCTGCCGCTGACGCAGCGGCCGGAATGGCAGTTCGACACCGGCCTCGGCGCGCGCAAGCTGCTGGAGCAGCTGAAGGCCGCCAGCCTCACCTCCTGGGGCGCCGACGACCTGGCCCAGGCGCACGCCGCCGCCGCCGCCCTGCTCGCCTACGCCGAACACACGCAAGGCCGGGCGCTCTCGCACGTGCAGCAACTGCTGGTGGTGCGCGATGGCGAGCGCATCGAGCTGCCGCCCGCCACCCGGCGCAACCTGGAACTGGTGCAGACGCTGCGCGGCGAGGACGCACCCACCCTGTTCTCGCTGCTGGACACCTGCATGACGGGCATGGGCAGCCGGGCGCTCAAGTCCTGGCTGCTGGAGCCGCTGCGCGATCGCAGCGTCGCCACCCAGCGGCTCGATGCGATCGCCGGCCTGCGCGAAGGGCTGTGGAAGTCGCTGCGCACCGAGCTGAAGGGCGTGAGCGACGTCGAGCGGATCACGGCCCGCATCGCGCTGCGCCAGGTGCGGCCGCGCGAGCTGGTCGGCCTGCGCTGGGCGCTCTCGAAAGCGCAGCAGCTGGGCCAGGGCCTGCAAGGCCTGCCGGGGCTCTTGTCGAATGCCGCAGGCGACCTGCAGCCGCCGCCCGGTTGCGCCGAACGGCTGGCCGCGAGCCTGAAGGAAGACCCGGCGGCGCTGGTGCGCGATGGCGGCGTGATCGCCACCGGACTGGATAGCGACCTGGACGAGCTGCGCGCCATCCAGGACAACTGCGACGGCTTCCTGCTGGAACTCGAAGGCCGCGAGCGCGCCCGCAGCGGCATCGCCAACCTGCGCGTGCAGTTCAACAAGGTGCACGGCTTCTACATCGAGATCACGCAAGGCCAGCTCGAGAAAGTGCCGGCCGACTACCGCCGCCGCCAGACCCTGAAGAACGCCGAGCGCTTCATCACGCCGGAGCTCAAGGCCTTCGAGGACAAGGCGCTGTCGGCGCAGGACCGCGCGCTGGCGCGCGAGAAGTGGCTGTACGAGCAACTGCTGGACGACCTGCAGCAGCACGTGCCGGCCCTGACCCGGCTGGCGCGCGCCATCGCCGCCGTCGACGCGCTGTGCGCGCTGGCGGAACGCTCGCTCACCCTCAACTGGTGCCGGCCGCAATTCATGCGCGAGCCCGGCATCGAGATCACCCGGGGCCGGCACCCGGTGGTGGAATCGCGCCTGGCCGAAACCCATGGTGGCGCCTTCATACCCAACGACACGCGCCTGGGCCCCAAGCAGCGCATGCAGGTCATCACCGGCCCCAACATGGGCGGCAAGTCGACCTACATGCGCCAGGTGGCCTTGATCTGCCTGCTGGCGGCCATGGGCTCCTATGTGCCGGCGCAGGCCTGCCGGCTGGGGCCGCTGGACGCCATCCACACGCGCATCGGCGCGGCCGACGACCTGGCCAACGCGCAGTCGACCTTCATGCTGGAGATGACCGAGGCGGCGCAGATCCTGCACGGCGCGACGGCGCAGAGCCTGGTGCTGATGGACGAGATCGGCCGCGGCACCTCCACCTTCGACGGCCTGGCGCTGGCTTCGGGCATCGCCGCCCACCTGCACGACAAGACCCAGGCCTTCACCCTGTTCGCCACCCACTACTTCGAGCTGACCGAATTTCCGGCCAGGCACCACTGCGCGGTCAACGTGCACGTGGGCGCCACCGAGTCGGGCGCCGACATCGTGTTCCTGCACGAGATCCAGCCCGGGCCCGCCAGCCGCAGCTACGGCATCCAGGTCGCGCGGCTGGCCGGGATGCCCACCGGCGTGGTCAATCACGCGCGCCACGCGCTGGCCGCGCTGGAAAAGCACCAGGTGGAAAGCCGCGAGCAGGTAGACTTGTTCGCACCGCCGCCCGCCGCGGCAGCGTCGGCGACCAGCCCGCTGGAAGCGGCGCTGGCGGCGCTGGACCCGGACGCGCTCAGCCCGCGCGAAGCACTGGACGCCCTTTACTCGCTCAAGAAAAAGCTCCAACCATGACCTATTGCGTCGGCATCAAACTGAACGCGGGCCTGGTGTTCCTGTCCGACTCGCGCACCAACGCGGGCGTGGACAACATCAGCACCTTCCGCAAGATGATCATCTACGAGCGGCCGGGTGACCGCTTCATGGTGCTGCTGTCGGCGGGCAACCTGAGCATCTCGCAGTCGGTGCGCGAGATCCTGCAGGTGGAGCAGCTGCGTGAAACGCCGGAAAGCGACCCGCTGACCATCTGGAACTGCAACAGCATGTTCGACGCCTGCCGCATCCTGGGCCAGGCGGTGCGCCACGTGTACGACCGCGATGCGGCGTCGCTGAAGCAGGCCGGCGTCGAGTTCAACGTCAACCTGATCTTCGGCGGCCAGATCCGCGGCGAAGGCATGCGCCTGTTCCAGGTCTATTCGGCCGGCAACTTCATCGAGGCCACGCCGGAGACGCCCTACTTCCAGATCGGCGAGTACAAGTACGGCAAGCCGGTGCTGGACCGCGTGCTGGTCCCGGATACCGAACTGGACGAAGCCGCCAAGTGCGCGCTGGTGTCCATGGATTCGACGATGAAGTCAAACCTGTCGGTCGGCCCGCCGCTGGACCTGGTGGTGTACGAGGCGAACCGTTTCGAGACCGACAGGATCGTCTGCCTGGACGCGCAGAACCCGTACTACCGCATGCTGCATTCCAGCTGGGGGCAGAAGCTGCGCGAGGTGTTCGACAGCCTGGACGACCCGGTCTGGGACGACGCGCACACCGACACGCCGCTGCGCACCGAGGGCAGCGGGCGCAGCAAGCCGCTGAAGAAGATTTCGCGGCCGGAAGAAAAACTGATCTGACGCCCGAGGAGGCGCACCTGCCCCGCTCGAGTCCCATGTCCCTGATCGTCTTCTCCCACGCCAACAGCTTCCCCGCCACCACCTACGGCGTGCTCTTCAAGAGCCTGCGCTCGCGCGGCTTCCTGGTGAAGGCGGTCGACAAGTTCGGCCACGCGCCGGACTACGCCCCCAGCAACAACTGGCCGCAGCTGGTGCAGCAGCTGCACGACTTCGCCGCGCGCGAGGTGGACAAGGCCGGCGAGCCCGCCTTCCTGGTCGGCCACTCGCTGGGCGGCTTCCTCAGCCTGATGTGCGCGGCACGGCACCCGCAGCTGGCGCGCGGCCTGCTGCTGCTCGACTCGCCCTTGCTGGGCGGCTGGAAGTCGCATGCCTTGCGGGCGGCCAAGCGCACCCAGATGGTCGGCGCGGTGTCGCCCGGCGCGGTGAGCCGCAAGCGCAAGAACCGCTGGGCCTCGAAGGAGGCGGCGCTGGAGCACTTTCGCCACAAGAAGGCCTTCGCCCGCTGGGAGCCGCAGGTGCTGGCCGACTACATCACGCACGGCACCCACGACGAGGACGGCGAGCGCGTCCTGAGTTTCGACCGCGACATCGAGACCGCGATCTACAACACCCTGCCGGACAACCTGGACCGGCTGCTGAAGAACCACCCGCTGAAGTGCCCGGCCGCCTTCATCGGCGGGCTGCAGTCGCAGGAGATGAAGCAGGTGGGGATGGCGATGACCGGGAAGGTCACGCAAGGGCGGGTGATGCTGATGGATGGCAGCCACCTGTTCCCCATGGAAAAGCCGGTGGCGACGGCGGCGGCGATCGAGTCCGCGCTGCTGGCGCTGTGATGGTGGGGTCGCTTGCGCGAACCCACCCTACGAATCCAGGCCCACCCCGACCCTGTCGGGTGGGTTCGCGCATGCGACCCCACCGCTACTCCCGAGCCCCCTGCCCCAGGCCCAGCGTCGAATCCATCCCCCAGCTGCCGACCTTGGCCGTGGTGGCCATCAGGCGCTGCACCAGCAGCTGGTTGAACACCTTGTCGAAGCGTTTCTGCAGGTCG
>JAQGMU010000121.1 GCA_028292195.1 Ramlibacter sp.
GCCTCCACGACGATCCCCCGCTCCGAGTCCGCCGCCCCGGCCGCGGACTACCGCAAGACCCTGAACCTGCCCGACACGGACTTCCCGATGCGGGGAAACCTGCCGAAGAACGAGCCCGGCTGGGTCAGGCAATGGGAGGAGCAGGGCCTCTACAATCGGTTGCGCGAAGCCCGCCACGGCCGCCAGAAGTTCGTGCTGCACGACGGCCCGCCCTACGCCAACGGGCAGATCCACATGGGGCACGCGGTCAACAAGATCCTGAAGGACATGATCGTCAAGTCGCGCCAGCTCAAGGGGCTGGACGCGGCCTACATCCCCGGCTGGGACTGCCACGGGCTGCCGATCGAGAACGCCATCGAGAAGAAGTACGGCCGCAACCTGCCGCGCGACGAGATGCAGGCGAAGAGCCGCGCTTTCGCGACCGAGCAGATCGCCCTCCAGATGGGCGACTTCAAGCGGCTGGGCGTGCTGGGCGACTGGGACCATCCCTACCGCACCATGGACTTCCGCAACGAGGCCGACGAGATCCGCGCCTTCAAGCGGGTGGTCGAGCGCGGCTTCGTCTACCGCGGCCTGAAGCCGGTGTACTGGTGCTTCGACTGCGGCTCCTCGCTGGCCGAATTCGAGATCGAGTACGCCGACAAGAAGTCGCAGACGCTGGACGTGGGCTTCAAGGCCAACGACGCGGCCAAGGTGCTGCAAGCCTTCGGGCTGCCGGCTGGCGGCGATGACGTGTTCGCCGTCATCTGGACCACGACGGCCTGGACCATCCCGGCCAACCAGGCGCTGAACCTGAATCCGGAAATCGTCTACGCACTGGTGGAAACGCCGCGCGGCCGCCTGATCCTGGCCGAGTCGCTGGTGGAGCAGGCGCTGGCCCGCTACAAGCTGGAAGGCAAGGTGCTTGCGGCGGTCCCCGGCAAGAACCTGGCCGGCCTGGAATTCCAGCACCCGCTGTACGACGCGGACGCCGGCTACCGGCGCCTGTCGCCGGTCTACCTGGCCGACTACGCCACCGCCGAAGACGGCACCGGCATCGTCCACTCCTCGCCCGCCTACGGCGTGGAAGACTTCAACAGCTGCGTCGCCCATGGCATGGCCTACGACGACATCCTGAACCCGGTGCAGGGCAACGGCGCCTACGCCCCCGACTTCCCGCTGTTCGGCGGCGAGCACATCTGGAAGGCCGTCCCGCACATCATCAACGCGCTGGACGCGGCGGGCCGCCTGTTCGCCACCGAGAACATCGTCCACAGCTACCCGCACTGCTGGCGCCACAAGACGCCGGTGATCTACCGCGCCGCCGCCCAGTGGTTCATCCGCATGGACGAAGGCGAGGGCGTGTTCACCCGGGACAAGGCGCCCGACACGCTGCGCAACATGGCGCTGGCCGCGATCGAGGAGACGGCGTTCTTCCCCGAGAACGGCAAGACGCGGCTGCACGACATGATCGCCGGCCGGCCCGACTGGTGCATCAGCCGCCAGCGCAGCTGGGGCGTGCCCCTGCCCTTCTTCCTGCACAAGGATTCGGGCGAGCTGCACCCGAAGACGATGGAGATCCTGGACCTGGCCGCCACCATGGTCGAAGCCGGCGGCATCGAGGCCTGGAGCAAGGCCTCGACCGAGGAGATCCTGGCGAAGGTCGGCGCCGCCGGCGACGCGCCCGCATACACCAAGAGCACCGACATCCTGGAAGTCTGGTTCGATTCCGGCACCACCCACACCACGGTGCTGAAGGGCTCGCATGCCGGCGCCGGCCACGAGAACGGGCCGGAGGCGGACCTGTACCTGGAAGGCCACGACCAGCACCGCGGCTGGTTCCACTCCTCGCTGCTCACCGCCTGCGCGATGTACGGGCGCGCGCCCTACCGCAGCATCCTCACGCACGGCTTCACGGTGGACAGCCAGGGCCGCAAGATGAGCAAGTCGATGGGCAACGGCGTCGATCCGCAGGAGACCAGCAAGAAGCTGGGCGCCGAGGTCATTCGCCTGTGGGTGGCCGCCTCCGACTACTCGGGCGACATCGCCGGCGACGACAAGATCCTGGCCCGCGTGGTCGATGCCTATCGCCGCATCCGCAACACGCTGCGCTTCCTGCTGGCCAACATCAGCGACTTCGACCCGGCCGGCGACGCCGTGCCGCTGCACGAGCTGCTGGAGATCGACCGCTACGCGCTGTCCCGCGCCTCGCAGTTCCAGCAGGAAGTGCTGGCCCACTACGAGGTCTACGAATTCCATCCGGTGGTGGCCAAGCTGCAGGTGTACTGCTCGGAAGACCTGGGCGCGTTCTACCTCGACGTGCTGAAGGACCGCCTGTACACTACGGCACCCAAGTCGCTGGCCCGCCGCAGCGCGCAGACGGTGCTGTGGAACATCACCCACGCCATGCTGCGCTGGATGGCGCCTTTCCTCAGCTTCACCGCCGAGGAGGCCTGGAAGGTGTTCGGCGACTCGGACTCGATCTTCCTCGAGGAATACGCCGAGATCGGCAGCCCCGACCAGGAATTGCTGGCGAAGTGGAACCGCATCCGCGAGATCCGCGACCTGGCCAACAAGGAAATCGAGGCGCTGCGCGAGAAGGGCCTGGTCGGCTCCTCGCTGCAGGCCAGGCTGGTGCTGACCGCGGGGCCGGCCGACCACGCGCTGCTGGCCAGCCTGGGCGAGGACCTGAAGTTCGTGTTCATCGCCTCGGCGGTGAAGCTGCAGCCGGGCCCGGAGCTGGCGGTGCAAGCCACCCCCAGCACCGACCCCAAGTGCGAGCGCTGCTGGCACTGGCGGCCGGACGTCGGGGCCGACCCCGCGCATCCGACGATCTGCGGCCGCTGCGTCGCCAACCTGTTCGGCGCCGGCGAGGCGCGGGTGCACGCCTGATGGCCCGCGGCTTTTCCACCACCACCACCACGACATCCGGCGCGGCCAGCATGCTGCCCTGGCTGGGCCTGGCGCTGATCGTGCTGATCGCCGACCAGTTCACCAAGATCCTGATCCTGGGCTACTACCAGTACGGCGACTCGACCTACGTGGCGCCGTTCTTCAACATCGTGCGGGCCCACAACACCGGCGCGGCGTTCTCGTTCCTGGCGGCAGCCTCGGGCTGGCAGCGCTGGCTGTTCACCGGCATCGCGCTGGCGGCGGTGGTGTTCATCCTCTACCTGCTGCGCAGCCACGCCCACCAGAAGCTGTTCGCGTTCGCGCTGGCCTGCATCCTGGGGGGAGCCATCGGCAACGTGGTGGACCGGCTGCTGCACGGCTACGTGGTCGACTTCCTGCAGTTCCACTGGGGCAACCGCTGGTATTTCCCGGCCTTCAACATCGCCGACGCCGGCATCACCATCGGCGCGGCGTGCCTGGTCCTGGACGAATTGCTGCGCGTGCGGCGCACGCGGTAAAGGCGAAGTAAAAAGGCCACGGATCGTGCATCCGTGACCGGTTGACAGCGCAAATCCGCTGGCCGTCCCGCTAGGGCCCAGCGTATTATTCGTTCAAACATGAAGCATTTGCTGAACCTGCTGGCAGCGGTGGCGCTGCTGGTGTGGGGCACTTATCTCGTCCGGACCGGCATCCTCCGCGTTTTTGGCGCCAACCTGCGCCACGTGCTGGCCCGCAGCATCGGCACCCGCCTGGCTGCCGCGCTCGCCGGTGTCGGCGTCACGGCGCTCGTCCAGTCCAGCACCGCCACCGCCCTGATCGTCTCCTCCTTCGTCGGCCAGGGCGTGGTCGCCCTGCCGATCGCGCTGGCGGTGATGCTGGGCGCCGACGTCGGCACCAGCCTGATGTCGGTGGTGTTCTCGTTCGACCTGTCCTGGCTGTCGCCGCTGTTCATCTTCGTCGGCGTGGTGTTCTTCATCTCGCGCCAGTCGTCGGCGCTGGGCCGCTTCGGCCGCGTGCTGATCGGCCTGGGGCTGATGCTGCTTGCCTTGCGGCTGGTGGCCGACTCGACGGCCATCATGGTGCAGTCGCCGGCCATCAAGGCCCTGCTGCTGTCGCTCTCCAGCGACGTGCTGCTGGAGATCACGGTCGGCGCCGTGATGTCGCTGGTGGCCTATTCGAGCCTGGCGATCGTGCTGCTGACCGCCACCCTGGCGGCTTCCGGCGCGTTGCCGCTGGACGTGGCCATGGGCCTGACGCTGGGTGCCAATCTCGGCAGCGGCGTGCTGGGCGTGCTGGCCACCGCCAAGTCCTCGGTCGAAGTGCGGCAGGTGCCCATGGGCAACCTGGTGTTCAAGGCCGTCGGCGTGCTGCTGTGCGCCCCGCTGGTGGGCCTGTGGCTGCGCTACGCCCGGCCGCTGCTGGGCGACCCGGCGACGGTGGTGGTGCTGTTCCACCTGACCTTCAACCTCACCATGGCCTTCGTCTTCATCGGCCTGACCAAGGTGGTGGCCCGCCAGGTGGAGACCTGGCTGCCAAAGGCGCCCAGGCACATGGTGGCCGGCCGGCCGCACCACCTGGACCCGTCGGCGCTGGCCACGCCCTCGCTGGCGATTTCCTGCGCCGCGCGCGAGGCGCTGCACCAGGCCGACATCGTCGAAACGATGATGCTGGGCATGCTGCGCGTGATCAAGGACAACGACCTGCGGCTGGCCGAGGAACTGCGCAAGCTGGACGACACCGTCGACCAGCTCTATTCCGCCATCAAGTACTACCTGACCAAGATCTCGCGCGAGGCGCTGGGGGAAGAGGAAAGCCGGCGCTGGACCGACATCATCAGCTTCACCATCAACATGGAGCAGATCGGCGACATCATCGAGCGCATCCTGATCGACATCGAGGACAAGAAGATCAAGAAGAACCGCAGCTTCTCCGACGCCGGCATGGCCGAGATCTGCGAGCTGCACGCCCGCCTGGTGGACAACCTGCGCCTGGGCATGAGCGTGTTCCTGAACGCGTCGGTGCGAGACGCCCAGAAGCTGCTGGAGGAGAAGGCCCGCTTCCGCGAGCTGGAACGCGCCTATGCGGGCACCCACCTGATGCGCCTGACCGAGAACACGGTGCAGAGCATCGAGACCAGCTCGCTGCACCTGGACCTGATCAGCGACCTGAAGCGCATCAACTCGCACATCTGCTCGATCGCCTACCCGATCCTCGATTCGGCCGGGGCGCTGGCGCCCAGCCGCCTCAAGCAGCTGCTGACGGACGCGCCCTCCGAAGTGACGTGAAGCCGCGCCCGCGCGGCCTCGATTGAACCGGAAGGTTTCGCGCCAGCTGGTCAGCCGGCCACGGGCGCGGACTGCGACGGAGCCGCCTCAGCGCGGCGCAGGCAGTACGCGACCAGGGCGTCGATTTCGGTCGACTTGTCGAACACCGCATCGGCGCCCAGCTGGGCACAGCGCCAGCGCACGTCGCGGCTGGAGTGGTTGCTCAGCACGACGACCTGCTGGCCGGGGTTGCGCTTGCGCGCGGCCTCGACCACGTTCAAGCCGCTGCCCTCGCGCAGGAAGAGGTCGACGATCGCCACGTCCCACTCGCTGTTGCGCGCCAGCCAGCGATTGGCGTCGTGCTCGGTCTCCGCCATGCCCACCGGCTCGACCTGCGCCAGTTCCTTGAGCGTCTCGATCAGGTTGTCCCGGACCGTCGAACTGTCGTCGACGATGAAGGCGCGCAGCTGCATGTGTGTTTCTCCAGACGCCGGCCGGCATTCGGCTGCGTGCTTGCAGAATCTAGCGGCCGGGCCATGGCCCCGGCTGCAAGCGGCAAGGCCATGCCCTTGTAGGAAGCGAGCCCCGTCCCCGTTCC
>JAQGMU010000132.1 GCA_028292195.1 Ramlibacter sp.
CCGGAGCTGGAGGAAGCCAGCCGCATCCTGGGCGCGAGCCGGCTGCAGACGCTGCGCCTGATCACCGCGCCGCTGCTGCGCTCCAGCGTCATCGCCACCTGGTGCTTCGTCTTCATCGGCACCATCCGCGAGCTGTCGGCCACCATCCTGCTGACCACGGCCAACACCAAGCTGGTGTCCGTGATCATCTACGACCTCAACGAAAGCGGCGACATGGGCGCGATCTCGGTGCTGGGCATCATGCTGCTGGTGGTGTCCTTCCTCGTCGTCTGGCTCGCCAACCGCATGCCGCTGCTGGGCGGCCCGCGGCTGCCGACGCTGCGCTAAGGAAAAAACAAGAACATGGGCTTCCTCGAACTCCAGGGCCTCACCAAGCGCTACGGCGCGCAGGCGGTGGTGAAGGACGTGTCGCTGTCGGTGGACAAGGGCCAGCTGGTCTGCCTGCTCGGGCCCTCCGGCTGCGGCAAGACCACCACGCTGCGGCTGATCGCCGGCTTCGTCGAGCCCGATGGCGGCGAGATCCGGGTCGGCGGCCGCCGCATCTCCGCGCCGGGCAACAGCGAGGCGCCGGAGCGCCGCAACATGTCGATGATCTTCCAGAGCTACGCGCTGTGGCCGCACATGACGGTGCTGGAGAACGTCTCCTACGGCCTCAAGCTGCGCGGGCTGGCCAAGGGCGAGGCGCAGCAGCGGGCCGACACCATCCTGGCCGCGACCAGGCTGTCGCAGCTGGCACAGCGCTACCCCGGCGAGCTGTCCGGCGGCCAGCAGCAGCGCGTGTCGCTGGCGCGGGCGCTGGTGGTGGAGCCGGAGACGCTGCTGCTCGACGAGCCGCTGTCCAACCTGGACGCCAACCTCCGCGAGGAGATGCGCTTCGAGATCCGGCGCCTGCACGACAAGTACCGCTACACCACGGTCTACGTCACCCACGACCAGGCCGAGGCCATGACCACCGCCGACGTGATCGTGGTGATGAACCAGGGCGCGATCGAGCAGGCCGGCTCGCCGGAGGACGTCTACCAGCGGCCCCGCACCGAGTTCGTGGCGCGCTTCATAGGCGGCACCAACATCCTGAAGGGCCAGTGGGATGGCCAGGACGGCGTGGCCTGCGGCAACGGCCTGTTCCTGCGCTGCGCCACCGGCGATTTCACGGCCACCGGCGACACCGCCGTCTCGGTGCGGCACCACGACGTGCAGCTGAGCGCCGAGCGCCCGGACGGCGCCACCAACTGCGTGCAGGGCCGGGTGGCGCGCCAGATCTACCTGGGCTCGCACCGCGACTACCTGGTGGACCTGGCCGATGGCCAGAGCGTGCGCGCGGTGGCGCCGCCCGGCATCAGCGTGCCCGCGGGCGAACAGGTCTGGCTGCGGCTGCCGCCGCAGCATTGCCGTGCGCTGGCGGCGTGATGTTGTCTCCACGCCCGATGTGGTGGGGTCGCTTCGCGAACCCACCCTACGAAAACCAACCGAACCCGTAGGGTGGGTTCGCGCAGCGACCCCACCGAACCCGGCCCACGAACCCCACCGAATCCGAACTCGACCGACAACAAAGGAGACCCCATGACCGACCACCTCACCCGCTACGCCGCCGAATTCATCCAGGGCACGCAACTGGCCGACCTGCCCCAGGGGGTCGTCGTCCTCGGCAAGAAGCACATCCTCGACGGCCTCGGGCTGGCGCTCTCGGGCGGCGCCAGCCATTGCGGCGAACTGGTGCGCAAGCATCTGAATGAGCTGGGCCTCGGCCCAGGGCCGGCGACCGTGATCGGCACCAGCAAGAAGATCGCGCCGCGCTTCGCAGCCTTCGCCAACGGCGTCGGCATTCACGCCGACGACTACGACGACACCCAGCTGGCCGTGGCCACCGACCGCGTCTACGGCCTGCTGACGCACCCCACCGCGCCGGCGCTGCCGGCCGCACTGGCGATGGCTGAAGCCACCGGTGCCAGCGGCGCGGCCGCGATGCTGGCCTACCACCTGGGTGTCGAGGTGGAGTGCAAGATCTCCGAGGCCATCAACCCGCGCCACTACCAGGCCGGCTTCCATTCGACGGGGACCTGCGGGACCTTCGCCGCGGCCGCGGCCAGCGCGCGCTTGATGGGGCTGGACGTGGAGGCGACGCAGCGCGCGCTTTCGATCGCCGGCAGCCAGTCGGCCGGCCTGCGCGAGAACTTCGGCACCATGACCAAGCCCTTCCACGCCGGCCGCTCCTCGGAGAGCGGCGTGGCGGCGGCGCAATTCGCCTCGTACGGCTGGACCGCCACCGACAGGATCCTGGAGGCGCCGCGCGGCTTCTTCAGCGCCGCCGGCGGCGGCTACGACGCCGGCGCCATCGCCGGCAAGCTGGGCCGGCCCTGGACCTTTGCCGAGCCGGGCGTCTCGATCAAGCCGCACCCGAGCGGCTCGTTGACGCACCCGGGCATGACCGAGATGCTGCGCCTGCTGCGCGAGCACGACATCAAGGCCAAGGACGTGGTGCGGGTGCGGGTCGGCACCAACCAGAACATGCCCAATGCGCTGATCCACCACCGGCCGCGCAACGAACTGCAGGCCAAGTTCTCGATGGAGTTCTGCATGGCCATCCTGCTGCTGGAGGGCCGCGCCGGGCTGAACGAATTCACCGATGAAGTGGTGCTGCGGCCAGACGTGCTGCAGATGATCGAGAAGGTCGACTTCGTGGTCGACCCGGAGGCCGAGGCCGCGGGCTACCACCTGATGACGACGCTGATCGACATCGAGCTGACCGGGGGCAGGCACGTCAAGGGCCGCGCCGACTTCGGCAAGGGCAGCCCCGCGATGCCCATGAGCTACGAGGAGGTGGCGGGCAAGTTCCGCGAAAACGCGGAGTTCGCCAAATTCCCGGCGAAGCAGGCGGAGGCCGTGATCGCGATGGTGCGCGACTTCGAATCGCTGCCGAAGATCTCCACCCTGATGGCGTTGCTGGCGCGATGACCCCCGTCATCGGCTTGATGCTGGGCGACATGACGGGCATCGGCCCCGAGATCAGCGCCAGGTTGCTCGCCAGCCGCGTGCTGGAGGGCGTGGCCCGCATCGCCGTGATCGGCGACGCCCGCGTGCTGGCGCTGGGCTGCGCCGACGCCGGCGTCGCGCTGTCCTGGCGCGCTTATGCGAGCGTGGCCGCGATCGACTGGTCGCGCGACGAGATCCCGCTGGTCGACATGGGCAACACCGACCCCGCGCGCATCCCGCGCGGCGCGGTGTCACCCGAGTCGGGCCGCCTCACCGGAGAGACGCTGCGGCACATGACCGAGCTCGCGCATGCGGGCCAGCTGGCCGCCGTGACCTTCGCGCCGCTGAACAAGGCGGCCCTGCACCAGGGCGGCTGGAAGTACCACGACGAGCACCAGATGTTCGCGGCGTTCAATGCGCACGAGGGCTTCTTCGGCGAGATGAACGTGATCCAGCAGTTCTCCACTTTCCGCGTCACCTCGCACGTGGCGCTGCGGCAGGCGCTGGAGCTGGTGACGCCGGAGCGCATCGCGGCGGCGGTGCGGCTGGCCGATGCCACGCTGCGCGCCAATGGATTTGCCAGGCCGCGGATCGGCGTGGCCGCGCTCAATCCGCATTGCGGCGAGGGCGGGCTGTTCGGCGACGAGGAAATCCGCATCATCCGGCCGACGGTGGACAGGTTGCGGGAAGAGGGCGTGGACTGCAGCGGGCCGATCTCCTCCGACGTCATCTTCCTGAAGGCGCTCAAGGGCGAGTTCGACGGCGTGGTCATGATGTACCACGACCAGGGCCAGATCGCGACCAAGCTGCTGGGCTTCAACAAGGGCGTGACGGTGACGGCGGGGCTGCGCACGGTCTACACCACGCCGGCGCATGGAACGGCTTTCGACATCGTCGGCCAGGGGAAGGCGGATACGGGGGCGCTGGAGCAGGCGCTGCGCGTTGCGGCGCGGATGGCTGCTAGCCGCTGAATGCGGGAGCGGACAGCGTCTTCTGCGTCCGGCTGCTGGGTTTTCGCGTTTCCTACTTCTCGTCCGCCGACGCCAGCAGGCGCTGTCGCCCCGCCTGGATGTGCTCCTCGGCAACCGCCTTCGCCCTGGCGGCGCTCCCCTTGGCAATCGCTTCGTAGATCCTGCGGTGTTCCAGGTTCGAGCGGCGCATGTTGCCCGGCGTGTTGAAGTTCTGCCGCCGGTACAGGTGCAGCTCCTTCACGTAGCTGTCGTACAGCTGGTGCGCGCGCGTGCTGTTGGCCAGCTGCAGGATCAGCGCGTGGAATTCGATGTTGAGGTCGTAGTAGCTGTTGCTGTCGCCGGACTGCGAAGCCTGCTCCATCCGCTCCAGCAGCGACTCGAACTGGCTCCGGTGCGCTTCGGTGATGTTCTCCGCCGCGCGTTGCGCCGCGAAGCCGAACACCAGCGCCCGCAGGTCGTAGATCTCCAGCATCTCGCGGATGGACACCTGGCGCACGAACACGCCGCGGTTCACCACCGGCGTCACCAGCCCGGTGCCGGTGAGGATGCGGATCGCTTCGCGGATCGGGCCGCGGCTGGTGCCCATGCGGGCCGCCAGCGCCGCTTCGTTCAGGCGGTCGCCGGCCTTGAATTCGCCGGCGTAGATCAACTGCTTGAGCTGCTCGGCGATGCTGCGCGAAAGGCCTTCGGCAGTGGTGAAGGGGACGATGGCGGACATGCGGGACCCAACCCGCGCCCAGGGCGGCGCGATGTAGGCGATTATAGGCAGCGTGTCGACGCCGTCACGCGGATTGTCGACACTTCGTGGCCCGGCGGCCGCAGCCCCGGCTTCAGACCCCGTCGCCGTGCGACGCCGGCGCCATCAGGCGGTCGGTATAGGCGATCGCCATCGCCGACAGCAGGAAGGTGATGTGGATCGCCGTCTGCGCGATCAGCACGCGGTCCGTGTAGTTGCCGGCGTTGATGAAGGTCTTGAGCAGGTGGATCGAGGAGATGCCGATGATGGCGGTGGCCAGCTTGACCTTCAGCACCGAGGCATTCACGTGGCTCAGCCACTCGGGCTGGTCCCGGTGGCCCTCCAGGCCCATGCGGCTGACGAAGGTCTCGTAGCCGCCCACGATCACCATGATCAGCAGGTTGGAGATCATCACCACGTCGATCAGCGCCAGCACCACCAGCATGATGATGGTCTCGTTGAGCGCCGTCACCGGCGCTCCGACGTAGCCGATGCTGGTGGTCAGGTGGTTCAGCGCCTCCTGGCCGCCGACGGTGGCGAGCACCAGGTACCAGAGTTCCAGCAGGAAATGCACCACGTACACCGCCTGCGCCGCGATCAGGCCCAGGTACAGGGGCAACTGGAGCCAGCGGCTGGCGAAGATCAGGTTGGGGAGGGGTCGCAGGGGCGAGGCGGGGCGGTGTTGGGGGTCGTGCTGCATGAGCCGGTCGTTCGGGAATCATTGGGATTGTAGGGACACCACTCTGGCGTTAGATTCGTCAGGTCCGCGCAAGTCAGTGGCTTGTAAGTGGATCGCCTGACAGTGGCGCCGAAACTGATTCCTCATCCCGGAGACAAGCTTATGAGCGCCATCGAGTCGGTCCTGATCGAAAACCGCGTCTTCCCGCCCACCGCAGCGACCGTCAAGGCGGCCCGCATTTCCGGCATGCCGGCGTACGACGCGCTGTGCAAGGAGGCCGAGCAGGACTTCGAGGGCTTCTGGGCCCGGCTGGCGCGCGAGAACGTCCAGTGGACCAAGCCGTTCACCAAGACGCTCGACGAATCCGGGGCGCCGTTCTACAAGTGGTTCGAGGACGGCGAGCTCAATGCCAGCGCCAACTGCCTCGACAAGCACGTCGGCACGCCGGTGGAAAACAAGACGGCCATCGTCTTCGAGTCCGATGACGGCGCCGTGACGCGCGTCACGTACAGGGAGCTGCTGGCCAAGGTGAGCCAGTTCGCCAACGCGCTGAAGGCGCAGGGCATCAGCAAGGGCGACCGGGTCGTCATCTACATGCCGATGGGCGTGGAGGGCGTGGTGGCCATGCAGGCCTGCGCCCGCATCGGCGCCACCCACAGCGTGGTGTTCGGCGGCTTCTCGGCCAAGTCGCTGCAGGAACGCATCATCGACGCCGGCGCGGTCGCCGTGGTCACCGCCAATTACCAGATGCGCGGCGGCAAGGAGCTGGGCCTGAAGTCCATCGTCGACGAGGCGCTGGACATGGGCGGCTGCGACACCATCAAGTCGGTGCTGGTCTTCATGCGCACGCCCACCGCCTGCAAGATGGTCGCGGGACGCGACCAGACCTTCGAGGAGGCGCTGAAGGGCCAGTCCACCGAATGCGCGCCGGTGCCGGTCGGCGCCGAGCATCCGCTGTTCATCCTCTACACCTCCGGCTCCACCGGCAAGCCCAAGGGCGTGCAGCACTCCACCGGTGGCTACCTGCTGTGGGCCAAGCTGACCATGGACTGGACCTTCGACATCCGGCCCGAGGACGTGTTCTGGTGCACCGCCGACATCGGCTGGATCACGGGCCACACCTACGTCGCCTACGGTCCGCTGGCGGCCGGCGCGACGCAGCTGATCTTCGAAGGCATTCCCACCTTCCCGCATGCCGGCCGCTTCTGGCAGATGATAGAGAAGCACAAGGTAACGGTGTTCTACACCGCGCCGACGGCGATCCGCTCGCTGATTAAGGCGGCGGAGGGCGACGAGAAGGTGCACCCGAAGCGCTGGGATCTCACCAGCCTGCGGATCCTGGGCACGGTGGGCGAGCCGATCAACCCGGAAGCCTGGATGTGGTACCACCGGAACGTGGGCGGCGAGCGCTGCCCGATCGTCGACACCTTCTGGCAGACCGAGACCGGCGGCCACGTGATCACGCCGCTACCGGGCGCGACGCCGACGGTGCCGGGCTCCTGCACGCTGCCGCTGCCGGGCATCATGGCCGCCATCGTCGACGATACCGGCAAGGACATTCCCAACGGCGCCGGCGGCATGCTGGTGATCAAGCGGCCCTGGCCGTCGATGATCCGCACCATCTGGAACGACCCCGAGCGCTTCAAGAAGAGCTATTTCCCGGAGGAAATGGGCGGCACGCTGTATCTGGCGGGCGACGGCGCGGTGCGCGACGCGAAGACCGCCTACTTCCGGATCACCGGCCGCATCGACGACGTGCTGAACGTCTCGGGCCACCGTCTCGGCACCATGGAGATCGAGTCGGCGCTGGTTTCGAACACGGCCCTGGTGGCCGAAGCGGCGGTAGTGGGCCGGCCCGACGACCTGACCGGCGAAGCGGTCTGTGCCTTCGTGGTGTTGAAGCGTTCGCGGCCGACCGGCGAGGAAGCCAAGCAGATCGCCAACGAGCTGCGCAACTGGGTGGCCAAGGAGATCGGGCCGATCGCCAAGCCGAAGGACATCCGCTTCGGCGACAACCTGCCGAAGACGCGCAGCGGAAAGATCATGCGGCGCCTGCTGCGGTCGATCGCGAAGGGGGAGGAGATCACGCAGGACATCACGACGCTGGAGAATCCCGCAATCCTCGAACAGCTGGCGGAGAAGATCTGACCCGCCCTCAAACGAAAGGCCCGCCGAAGCGGGCCTTTCGGTCACGCTGCCCGAGGCTTATTTCAGCGTCAGGACCCAGGCCGCGAGCTTCTTCGCCTCGGCTTCGTTCACCTGCGCATTGGCGGGCATGGGCACGGGGCCCCAGACGCCGGAGCCGCCCTTCATGATCTTGAGGGCCAGCTTGTCCACGGCGTCCTTCTGGCCCGCGTACTTGGCCGCCACGTCCTTGTAGGAAGGACCCACCAGCTTCTTGTCCACCGCATGGCAGGCCATGCAGTTCTTGGCCGTGGCCAGCGCCTGGTCCGCCATCGCGGGAGCCGCCACGGCCGCCAGCGCAGCCAGTGCAAACAGGGCTCGTTTCATCTTGGGTCCTCGATATCGGTTGGGTTACAGTCCTTCAACGGCATTGTACGGATCGGCGTTGACCCGTTCCGTTACCTGAAAATTATGGAGAACGCATGTATCTGCTTGGTATCGGGATCATCCTGCTGGTGCTGAAATACCTGGAAATCGGCCCGGTGGCCGAATGGTCCTGGTGGGTGGCCCTGGCGCCCTTCGGCCTGGCGGTGGCCTGGTGGACCTGGGCCGACATGTCCGGTTACACCAAGAGGAAGGCCGTCGATCGCGAGAACGTCCGCAAGCAGGCCCGCATCGACAAGAGCCGCGAGGCCCTCGGCCTCGGTCCCAAGAAGCGCAAGTAGGTGCTTGTGGGTCAGATCACGAATTTGCGAAGCAAATTGTGCCCTGACCCCAACTGACTAAAGGCGAAGTGCCGCTCAGAAGTCGTCCAGCACCGCGCCCTTGCTCGCGCTCCCCGCATTGAACGCGAACTTCGCCTGCACGCCCCGCGTGTAGCGCGGCTTCGGCGCCGTCCAGGCGGCGCGGCGCTTCTCGATCTCCGCCGCCGGCACGTTCAACTCCAGTATCAGCTGGCGCGAGTCGATGGTGATGGAATCGCCTTCCTTCACGAAGGCGATGGTGCCGCCGGCCGCCGCTTCCGGCGCCACGTGGCCCACCACCATGCCCCAGGTCCCGCCGGAGAAGCGGCCGTCGGTGATCAGGCCCACGCTCTCGCCCAGGCCGGCGCCGATCAGCGCGCCGGTGGGAGCCAGCATCTCGGGCATGCCCGGGCCGCCCTTGGGCCCCAGGTAGCGCAGCACCATCACGTCGCCGGCCTTGATCCTGCCGTCCAGGATGGCCTGCAGCGCCGACTGTTCGTCGTCGAACACGCGCGCCGGGCCGGTCATCACCGGCTTCTTCAGGCCGGTGATCTTGGCCACCGCGCCTTCGGGCGACAGGTTGCCCTTGAGGATGGCCAGGTGGCCCTCCTTGTACATCGGCTGGGCCATGGGGCGGATCACGTCCTGGTCCTTGCGCGGCGCATCCGGCACGTCCTTCAGCACCTCGGCGATGGTCTGGCCGGTGATGGTGATGCAGTCGCCATGCAGCAGGCCGGCGTTCAGCAGCATCTTCATCACCTGCGGGATGCCGCCGGCCTCGTGCAGGTCCACCGCCAGGTACTTGCCGGACGGCTTCAGGTCGCAGAGCACGGGCACCTTGCGGCGGACGCGCTCGAAGTCGTCGATGGTCCACTCCACCTCCGCCGCGTGGGCGATGGCCAGGAAGTGCAGCACCGCGTTGGTCGAGCCGCCGGTGGCCATGATCACGGCCACCGCGTTCTCCAGCGACTTCCTGGTCACGATGTCGCGCGGCTTGATGTCCTTCCTGATCGCCTCCATCAGCACCTTGGCCGATTCCTTCGCCGAGTTCTGCTTCTCGTCGTGCGGGTTGGCCATGGTGGAGGAGTAGGGCAGGGAGATTCCTAGCGCCTCGAACGCCGACGACATGGTGTTGGCGGTGTACATGCCGCCGCAACTGCCGGTGCCGGGAATGGCGTGCTGCTCGATGTCCTTGAGCTCCTGGTCGCTGATCTTGCCGGCGGCGTTCTGGCCCACGGCCTCGAACACGCTGACGATGTTCAGGTCCTGGCCCTTCCACTTGCCCGGCAGGATGGTGCCGCCGTAGACGTAGATGGCCGGCACGTTGGCGCGCAGCATGCCCATCAGGCCGCCGGGCATGTTCTTGTCGCAGCCGCCGATGACGACCACGCCGTCCATCCACTGGCCCTGCACGCAGGTCTCGATGCAGTCGGCGATCACCTCGCGGCTGACCAGGCTGTACTTCATGCCTTCGGTGCCCATCGCCATCCCGTCGCTGATCGTCGGCGTGCCGAAGATCTGCGGGTTGCCGCCGGCTTCCTCGATGCCGCGCACCGCCGCGTCGGCCAGTTTCTGCAGCCCGCTGTTGCACGGCGTGATGGTGCTGTGGCCGTTGGCGACGCCCACCATCGGCTTGCCGAAGTCGGTTTCCTTGTAGCCCATGCCGTAGTACATGGAGCGGTTCGGCGCGCGCGACTTGCCCTGGGTGATGTTGTCGCTGCGCAGGTTGCGGATGGGGATGGTCTTCTTGTCCATGATGGCGGGCTCGTTCGGGGAAGGGCCGCAGTATGCGCCGCCGCGGTGATTCTTTCCAATCCCTTTTCCAGGGCCGATTAATATGCGCGGCATATGAGTGAAGCCTTGGTGGAACTGCGGCTGTGGCGCCAGTTCGTGGCGGTGGCCGAGGAGCTGCACTTCGGCCGCGCCGCCCGCCGCCTGCACATGACGCAGCCGCCGCTGACGCAGGCCATCGCCCAGCTGGAGCGGCTCCTGGCGGTGCGGCTGTTCGAGCGCAGCAAGCGCAGCGTCGAATTGACTGCCGTCGGCGCGGCGCTGCTGCCGCAGGCGCGTGAGCTGCTGGCGCGCGCCCAGGCGCTGCCGGCGCAGGCG
>JAQGMU010000136.1 GCA_028292195.1 Ramlibacter sp.
GGCGCGTAGACCGTCAGGCTGGCGTCCTCGAACGGCCACTGTTCCACGTGCCAGTCGGCGTCCCACTGCGTGCGCCGGTTCAGCCACTTGGGCGGCAGCGGCGTGGCGAACAGGCGCGAGGCGGCCCGCACCGCCAGCGCCGGCCACAGCCGCTGCGAGGTGGTGAGGGCCAGGCGGAACAGGCGGATGCCGGTGCTGGCCTGGTAGTAGCCGGCAGTGGCTTCGATCGGAGTGCGGGACATGCGGGAGTCCTTTCAGTAGAAGACCATGTCTTCGTTGCAACTCGGGAGACTGTCGAGGGTCGCCAGTGCGGAGCGGACGACGCGCCAGCCGCCGCAGGCGGCCACCAGGATCAAGAGGGCGGACATGTTTGCGTTCCTTTCCTCGCACGGTCGTGCGAAATGTGGGCGAGACGAGCGGTGCGGGGATGGCTCATGCGGCGGCTAACGCTGGTAGGTGGAGAGCAGGCGGGCCCAGGTGGACTGGGCCCGGTCGGGCGCTTTGGCATCGCGCAGGAAGCGGGCGTCGTGGACCAGGCCCATGACCAGCGCGCAGATCTCGCTCACCATCTGTTCCGGTTCGGTATCGGCCTGCAGGTGGCCGGCCTCGATGGCCTGCAGCACGGTGCGGCGTAGCGCGGCGCGCCAGCGCGTCACCTCCTCCAGCAGCAGGTCGCGCAGCGGACCGTCTCGGTCGTCCAGCTCGAAGGCGCCGGCGGTGTACAGGCAGCCCTGCTCGGCGTCGACGTCGCGGGTGCGGATGATCCAGCGGCGCACGATGTCGTTCAGCCGCGGCAGCCCCTTGGGCTGCCGCATGGCGGGCAGGAACACGTCGGCAATGAAGCGGCGCCCGAACTCCTCGATCACCGCTTTCTGCAGCGCCTCGCGCGAGCCGACGCGGGAGAACACGCCGCTCTTGGACAGGCCGATGCGGTCGGCCACCGCCTGCAGCGAGATCGCCTCCAGCCCCTCGGCCGCGGCCAGGTCGAGCGCCGCGCCGACGATCGCGGCGCGGGTCAGTTCGCTTTTCTGGGTCTTGGCATCCACGAAAAGAAATATAGCACGATCGTGCGAAACGTCAAGAACAGCCGCTACGGAATTGTCCTACCGTGGGCCACATCGGCCTCCTACGGCCTGGGTCATCCGTGGAGGGGTAAATGGTTCGAGGCGAACCCGCCTCACCGCTTTGGAGACCCCTACATGAAATCAGCACTGATCCTCGCCGCGGCCGCCCTGGCTTGCGGCGCCGCACTCGCGCAGGCCCCGGCCGGCGTGGTCAAGACCCCGTCCCAGGAATCGAACCCCAACGTGTCGGGCGGCAAGGCCCAGGCCAAGGGCGAAATGAACGCCGAAACCAAGGGTTCCATGGCCAGCGCCGGTGCGACGGCCACCATGGGCGGCTACAAGGCCATGGACGCCAACGGCGACGGCTATGTTTCCCGCAAGGAGTGGAACGACTACCACGGCAAGATGTGGGGCACGATGAAGCCGAACAAGCGGGGCATGGTGCCCTGGGCCGACGTCGAAGCCAAGATGAAGGGTGGGCCGAACTAAGTTCGGCAACACGCTGGGTTCGCGCCCGCGACCCCAGTGCGCTCTCCCGCAACGCTGGTATTCGTTTTCACGCCGCCAGCGTGCGGCGCCGCGCGTAGCCAGCCTACGCAGCGGCCTTCTTCCGGTTCACCAGCACGATTCCCACCGCCACACCCGCCAGCGCCAGCACCAACTGCGTCGTGAGGGGCTCGTGCAGCACCAGCACGCCGAGCAGCAGGCCGAACACCGGCGTGAGGAAGGTGAAGGAGGACAGCTGCGTGGCCGGGTAGTGGCGCAGCATCCACATCCAGGCCAGGTAGCTGGCGAAGGCGCCGATCACGCACTGCAGGCCGATCGAGACCCAGGCCTGGGCGGTGTAGGCGAGGGACCAGGTTTCGCCCAGGGCCAGCGACAACAGCGGCGCGACCAGCGTCGTGACGGCCACCTGGTAGAACAGCATCTTCTCCGCGCTGGCCGTGGCGAGCGAGGAGCCGCGGATCACCAGCGTGGTCAATCCCCAGAACGTGCCCGCCGCCAGCGCCAGTGCATCGCCGCGCAGCTGGCGCGCGGTGCTATGGCCCGTGAAGCCTTCGCTGAAGGCAAAGGCCACCGCGGTGAAGGCGATCACCAGGCCCACCCATTGCAAGGGCCTCAGCTTCTCGGCCGGCACCAGCCGCGGCAGCAGCAGCGCCACTACGAAGGGCGAGGTGTAGAGGAACACCGTCAGGCGCGACGCGGTGGTGTCGCGCAGTCCGAGGTAGATGCAGGTGAATTCGGCGGCGAACAGCACGCCCGCCAGCAGCCCGGCGCGCAGCGTGCCGTCGCGTCCGAACAGCGGCACCCGGCGCCACAGGCACCAGAGCCACAGCAGCGCGGTGGCGCCGGCGAAACGCAGGCTGGCCTGCCACAGTGGCGGCACTTCGCCGACGGTGGTCTTGATCAGGATCTGCTGGAAGCCCCAGAACAGGCAGCAGAACAGAAGCAGTGAGATGGCGAGGGAGTCGAGCTGTTCTTTTCGTTCCGGCATCCGGCGATGCTAGCGGCAGTCGGGGTGGGCGAACTTTCGTAGGCTGGGCTCGCGCCAGCGACCCCGGCGCTGGGGTGCGCTACGCGCAACCCAGCCTACAGGCCGGCCAGTTTCGCCAGCAACTTCTTCAGCGCCGCCTGCTCCGGCACCGCCAGCGCCCGCAGCATCTGCGCTTCATGGGCTCGTGCTTTCTCCAGCAAAGGCCGCACGAGCTTGCGGCCGGCGGGGCTGACGGTCACCAGCGTGCGCCTCTGGTCCATCGGGTCCGCCAGCAGTTCCAGCCAATCCTGTTCGGCCATGCGCTGCACCAGCTTCGTCACGGTGGGCTGCTTGGACAGCACCTCCAGCGCCAGCTGGCTCACCGTCAGCGGCGGGCTGTCGTGCAAGGTCGCCAACACTCGCCACTCGATCATGCTCAACCCGGCCGCCCGCACCTGGCTGTCGAAATCCTTGTACAGCGCGTGATTGGCCTGCCCGAGCAGGTAGCCCAGGTAGCCGTCGACAAACCGCGGCTCGCTCACAGCGGCAACTCCGTGTAGTAGCGGCCGCCGTGGAACAGCAAAGGGGTGGCGCCGCCCCGGTGCGCGCAGCGTTCGACCTCGCCGACGAAAATGACGTGGTCGCCCTCCTCGTAGCGGCTGCGGTTGAAACACTCGAAGGTGGCGGCCGCGCCGTGCAGCAGCGGCGCGCCGCCGGCGCCGATGTCGTAGGGGACGCCGTCCCAGCGGTCCGCGCCCTTGAGCGCGAAGCGTTCGGCCAGCGGCTTCTGGTCGGCGGCGAGGATGTTGATGGCGTAGTGCGAGCCGGCGCTGAACACCGACATCGAGGCGGCCGCGCGGGCCAGGCTCCACAGTACCAGCGGCGGCGCCAGCGACACCGAGTTGAAGGAGTTGGCCGTCAGGCCGACCAGCTGGCCGTCCGGCGAGCGCGCGGTGACGATGGTCACGCCGGTGGCGAACATGCCCAGCGCGGCGCGGAACTCCTGCTTCGAGAAGCTCGGCGGCGACGCTTGGCGCGGCGGGTTCATGGACGGCCGGATTGCATGAATTTTCATGTATTATGACCGCAACGGAGACCTCCTCGGCATGCTGCAGGAAACCATAGAGCCCGCGTGGCTGGACGCGTTCGAGGCCGTCCTGGGCCGCTGCGCCCTACAGCCCGGCGACACTGTCGCCGTGTTGAGCGAAAGCCAGAGCCGGCCCGTGCTGCCGCAGCTGGCGCGGCTGGCCGCG
Source organism: Ramlibacter sp. (assembly GCA_028292195.1). GTDB lineage: Bacteria > Pseudomonadota > Gammaproteobacteria > Burkholderiales > Burkholderiaceae_C > Ramlibacter. The sequence goes on from JAQGMU010000136.1 coordinate 3,792, forward strand.
GCCCGCCGCGGCGCCCAGGTCTTCAGCCTGGTGCTGCCCAGTGCCTTCAGTCCCGAACTCCCCGTCGCCCGTTCCACAGGCGCCTCACCCGTCCTGCGCCAACTGGCGCCGGTCGTGGCCGCGCTTGCCGGCAGCACCCTGGTGGTCGACTGCACCGTCGAGGGCTTGATGCACGCGCCCGAATTGCCCGCCATCCTGAAGGGCGGCGCCCGCGTCCTCTACGTGAGCAACGAACATCCCGAAGCGCTGGTGCGCCTGGTCCCGGACGACTCCCTGGAGCCGCTGGTGAAGGAGCACGTGAAGCGCCTGCGCGGGGCGCGCGAGATGCGCGTCACTTCGGCGGCCGGCACCGAGCTCGTGATCGCGCTGGCGGGGGCTGCCTGCGGCGGCAACTGGGGCTACACGACGCGCCCCGGCACCATGACGCACTGGCCCGGCGGTCTGGCGCTGGCGTTCCCCGCGGCCGGCAGCGTCAACGGCACGCTGGTGCTGGCCGAGGGCGACGTCAACCTGACCTTTAAGCGCTACCTGGAACGCGCCGTCACGCTGCGCGTCGAGAACGACCACGTGACGCGCATCGATGGCGCGGGGGTCGATGCCGAGCTGATGCGAAGCTACATCGCGGCCTGGGGCGATCGCCAGGCCTATGCCGTCAGCCACGTCGGCTACGGCCTCAACCCGCGCGCGCGCTGGGACAGCATGGCCCTGTACGACAAGCGCGATTTCAACGGCACCGAGTTGCGCGCGTTTTCCGGCAACTTCCTCTACAGCACCGGAGCCAACGAAGTCGCCGGCCGCCACACGCCGGGCCACTTCGACCTGCCGCTGCGCCATTGCACGGTGAAGCTCGATGGCGTGACAGTCGTCGACGAAGGCAAGGTCCTCGCGTGAGCCTCGTGCCTGCGTTCGCCACCCTCGGCGGGGGCCACACCGTGCTGATGCTGCACGGCATCGGCGGCGGCCACCTGGCCTTTGCGCCGCAGGTGGAGACGCTGGCCAACGCCGGCTACCGCGCGGTGGCCTGGGACATGCCAGGCTATGGCCACAGCGCACCGATCGAGCCCTATACCTTCAAGGGCCTGGCCCAGAGCTGCATCACGCTGATCGAGGCCTTGAAGTGCGAGCCGGTGACGCTGCTCGGACACAGCATGGGCGGCATGGTGGCGCAGGAAGTGGTCGCCCGCCGGCCCGACCTGGTGCGGCGGCTGGTGCTGTGCGCCACCTCGCCGGCCTTCGGCAAGCCCGATGGCGACTGGCAGCAGGCCTTCGTCGCCGAGCGCACCGCGCCGCTGGATGCCGGACAGACCATGGCGCAGCTGGCCGAGACGCTGGTGCCGCGCATGATCGGCGGCGGCGCGCTGCCGGAAGGCGTGCGCCTCGCCACCCACTGCATGGGCCTGGTGCCGGCCGCCACCTACCGGCGCGCGCTGGAGTGCCTGGTGACCTTCGACCGCCGCGCCAACCTGCCCAACATCGCGGTGCCGACGCTGTTGATCGCCGGCGAGCAGGACCGCAACGCGCCGCCGGCCGTGATGAAGAAGATGGCGGAGGTGATCCCGCACAGCACCTTCCTCGAGATGAAGGGCGTCGGCCACCTGCAGAACCTGGAAGCGCCTGACGACTTCGACGGCCTGCTGCTCAACTTCCTGGCGCTGCCGGCGCCCCTGCTGCACTGAGCGATCGACAGGAGAACACGGATGGATGCCATGGCCCGACTGGGCTTCACCCCGGCGATCGGCGACCACGCGCTGAGCGCGAAGCAGCGCTCGCTGCTGGCGCTGGCCAACCAGCTCGGGCGCGAGAAGTTCGCGCCGCGCGCGGCCCAGTGGGACGAGGAGGCCAGCTTCCCGTTCGCCAACTACGAGGACCTGCGCGCCGCCGGCCTGCTGGGGCTGTGCGTGCCCGAAAGCCATGGCGGCCTGGGCGCCGACTACGCCACGTACATGATGGTGGGAGCGGAGATCGGCCGCTTTTGCGGCGCCACCGCGCTCACCTACAACATGCACATCTGCTCCAC
>JAQGMU010000162.1 GCA_028292195.1 Ramlibacter sp.
AACCCACCCTTCTATGACGGGTGTTTTGTCAACTGCTGATCGTCCTGCTCGGCCTCGGGCTGCTTGACGGTTGCCGACTCGGGGCGCAATCTCTTGGTCATCCTGTCGTGGACGTCTTCGACGTCGCACCACCTTCTATCCGTCGGCGCCTTGGCGTCCGACCCATTCCTGCATGCGCGATCGCGCTCAGGTGACCTCGATTCCAGCAAGCCCCATCTACTAGGGTCGGTCGCCTCCGGGGGCGACCAGGGTGGGCTGCGGGCTTGCTCAATTGCGACCTGCGTCGACTGTGACGTCTTGCCGCCAGCGGCTTACCTTGCTCCTTTCCTGATCAACAGATCGGGCCTCAAACCTTCAGCTGCGCTCCAGCAGGGAGGAGGCCCTCGCGCAAGTAGCGCCACAGCGCGATGACCAGACGCCTGGCCACCGCTACGATGGCGATACGTCGTCCTCGCTTGTTCTGACCCCGCGTTCTCCTGGCAAACCATTCAGCCAGATCGCTTCCGGGCTGATATTTCAACCAGCTCCAGGCCATCTCGATGAGCAGCGCGCGCACCCGTCGGTTGCCTTGTTTGCTGATGCCTTGGTCGACGTGGCTGTCGCCGCTGTCGTAAGGCTGGGGCACGAGGCCCACGCATGAGCCGACTTGTCGTCGATTGGCGAAGTCGCGCCATAGCAACTCCAGCACCAACCGCATCGCTCCCACCCAGCCGACGCCTCGCAGCCTGGACAGCATGGCGATGCAGCGTTGCGCCTCCGGTGGGAGTTCGTGCAGCAATGTCTTTTCGACCGCTGCGAACTGCCGCCGCGCCAGATCGAGTCGCTCGCATTCGTGCAGCAGCCGCGTCCACAGCTCCTCAGGAATGGGGCGACCGTCGGCGCGGCGCACTTCACCGGCCATCAGCCGCTCGGCGAAGTGGTTGTCCATCTCCGCCTTGCATCCCTGCGTGCGCAGCAGCTTGACCATTCGATCGCGATGCTGGCCAATCTCCTTTTGCAGCAGTCCGCGCTCGCGTGACAGCAGCCGTCTGGCCTCCGCTTCCTCCGTCGGTATGGACAGCACTCGCAGTTCACGCCGATCGCCCCGCAGCCAGGCGCGCAATTCGCCCAGCAACTTCAAAGCGTCCAGGCGGTCGGTCTTGGCTCGCCTGGCGTGCCGCGTAACCTGGACGCTGGCCGCGTCGACCACCAGCACCCGTACGCCCTTGTCCTGCAGCGCGCGGGCGATCCAGAAGGCGTCCTGGCCAGCCTCGTAGATCAACACCACTTGGCAATGGGAGGGCAGGCCCCAGCGTCGCTTCAGATCGGCCAGGCGCCGCTCCAACTCCTCCAACCGTTCCCACAGATTGGCCACGGCCACCTTCGACACAGTGGGATTTGGGCGCTGGCCGTCGGTCGCAGCCAATTTCCAGGATCTGTCGGCCAGCTCCAACGCGGCCTCCACGACGCGATTAACATTTGAACGTTGAGTCGGTTGCATATGTCGCTCCTGAACACGGTCTTCAGAACTCCATGTTTAGGACAACTCTGCAGCTGACTCAACTCACGTCATAGGATCTACCAATCCGCTCAAGTTCACGCCGCCATGTAGGGTGGGTTCGCGCAGCGACCCCACCGAACCCACAAGCTACAATGCCCACCGTCAGGAGAGAGCTTCTTCACTGAAGCCGCCGAAGGCGCAACAACGCTCAGGTACCCAGGACTGGCAAACGCCCCCATCGCGGGGCGTCACCTTGCTGGAGAGAGGCCGCTTGCGGATGAGCAGCGGCCCACCGAAGGAGCAAGCCCTCGCAAGGGGTGAATCTCTCAGGTAAAGCGGACAGCACGGGCCCGCCCATCGTGTGTACGATGGTTCTTAGCCCGTTTGGAGTCCGCGTGAACGTCCCCCAGGAAGAGCTTCAGAAGACCCCCTTGCATGCGTTGCACCTGGAACTGGGTGCCCGCATGGTCCCCTTCGCCGGCTATGCCATGCCGGTCCAGTACCCCGCCGGCCTGATGGCCGAGCACCACCAGACGCGCAATTCCGCCGGCCTGTTCGACGTCTCGCACATGGGCCAGCTGCGGCTGGTCGGGCCGGACGCGGCCGCGGCTTTCGAATCGCTGATGCCGGTCGACGTCAAGGACCTGGCCGTCGGCAAGCAGCGCTACGGCCTGCTGCTGACCGACGACGGCACCATCATCGACGACCTGATGTTCGTCAACCGCGGCGACGACCTGTTCGTGATCGTCAACGGCGCCTGCAAGGACGGCGATATCGCCCACATCCGGCAGCGCATTGGGTCACGCTGCCAGGTCATTCCCCTGCCCGACCGCGGCCTGCTCGCGCTGCAGGGCCCGAAGGCGATCGATGCGCTGCGGCGGCTGGTGCCCGGCGTCGAGAAGCTCGTCTTCATGACCGGCGGCCGCTACGACTGGCGCGGCGCCGACCTCTTCATCACCCGCAGTGGCTACACCGGCGAGGACGGCTTCGAGATCTCGGTGCCGGCCGCGCAGGCCGAGGCGCTGGCGCGCGAGCTGCTGGCCCAGCCGGAAGTGAAACCCGTGGGCCTGGGCGCGCGCAACTCGCTGCGGCTGGAAGCGGGCCTGTGCCTGTACGGCAACGACATCGACACCACCACCACGCCGGTCGAAGCGGGGCTGAACTGGGCCATGCAGAAGGTGCGCCGCACCGGCGGCGCCCGGGCCGGCGGCTTCCCCGGGGACTCCAGGGTGCTGGGCCAGCTCGATGGCACGCAGCCGCCGCAGCGCAAGCGCGTGGGCCTGGTCGCGCTGGAGCGGGTGCCGGTGCGCGAGCACACCGAATTGCAGGACGAAAGCGGCGCGCGCATCGGCGAGGTCACCAGCGGCCTGCTGGGCCCAAGCGTCGACAAGCCGGTGGCCATGGGCTACGTCTCGCCGGCACATGCCGCCGTGGGCAGCAAGGTGTTCGCGCTGGTGCGCGGCAAGCGCGTCCCCATGGAAGTGAGTGCGATGCCCTTCGTCCCCAACCGTTACTACCGCGGCTGAAACCGCCTGGAAGGAGAAAGAAAGATGACCGTCAAGTACACGTCCGACCACGAGTGGATCCAGCTCGAGGACCATGAAGCCGCCGTCGTCGGCATCACGCTGCACGCGCAGGACGCGCTGGGCGACGTGGTGTTCGTCGACCTGCCCGAAGTGGGCAAGATGTACGCCAAGGGCGACGTGGCCGGTGTCGTGGAATCCGTGAAGGCTGCCGCCGACGTGTACATGCCGATCGCGGGCGAAGTGACCGAGGTGAACGAGGACCTGCGCGGCGACCCGGCGCTGGCCAACCGGGACCCCATGGGCAACGGCTGGTTCTTCAAGATCCTGATCAAGGACATGGCCGAATTCGACGTGCTGATGGACGACCCGGACTACCAGAAGTTCGTCAAGGCGAGCGCCTGATTTACATGCCATCCCGGCCTTGCGCCGGGATCCATGGATTGCGGGGCTAGCCCGCAATGACAACAAAGTACGGAACCCCCATGTTGAAGCAATCCGCCCGGCCGCTCGGCGAGCTGGAAAACCCCACCGAGTTCGTTCCGCGCCACATCGGCATCACGCCGGAAGACGAGCGCCTGATGCTGTCGGCGATCGGCGAGGCCTCGCGCCGGGCCTTGATCGCCAGCATCGTGCCGAGCTCGATCGCGCGCTCGTCCGAGATGAAGCTGCCGGCCGCCGTCAGCGAGGCCGCCGCGCTGCGGGAGCTGAAAGCCATCGCCCAGCGCAACCAGGTGTTCCGCAGCTTCATCGGCCAGGGCTACTACGGCACGCACACGCCTGGCGTCATCCTGCGCAACATCCTGGAGAACCCGGCCTGGTACACCGCCTATACGCCTTACCAGGCGGAGATCAGCCAGGGCCGGATGGAAGCGCTGATCAACTTCCAGACCATGGTCTGCGACCTCACCGGCATGCCTATCGCCAACGCCTCGATGCTGGACGAGGCCACCGCCGCGGCCGAGGCCATGACCCTGGCCAAGCGCAGCGTGAAGAGCAAGAGCAACACCTTCCTGGTGGCCGGCGACTGCCACCCGCAGACCATCGAGGTGGTCCAGACCCGCGCCGCGCCTCTCGGCATCCAGGTGGTGGTGGCCAACTCGGCCGCCGAATGGGACCAGGCTCTGGCCGGTGACCTGTTCGCCGCCCTGATCCAGTACCCCGCCAGCAGCGGCTGGGTGATGGATTGGAGCGAGGACGTCAGGAAGCTGCACACCAAGAACGCTGCCGCGATCTTCGCCGCCGACCTGCTGGCGCTGACGCTGCTGGTGCCGCCCGGCGAATGGGACGCCGACATCGTGCTGGGCACGACCCAGCGCTTCGGCATGCCGATGGGCGCCGGCGGGCCGCATGCGGCCTACCTGGCCTGCCGCGACGAGTTCAAGCGCTCGATGCCGGGCCGGCTGGTCGGCGTCAGCGTCGACAGCCATGGCAACCCGGCCTACCGCCTGGCGCTGCAGACGCGCGAACAGCACATCCGGCGCGAGAAGGCCACTTCCAACATCTGCACGGCGCAGGTGCTGCCCGCCGTGGTGGCCAGCATGTACGCGGTCTACCACGGGCCGCAGGGCCTGACCCGCATCGCGCAACGCGTGGCCGCCTACACCGCGATCCTGTCGCATGGCCTGAAGAAGCTGGGCTACACCGCGACGCACCACGACACGGCCTTCGACACGCTGTCGCTGCACACCGGCGAGGCCACGCAGGCCCTGGTGGCCCGCGGCCATTCGATGCAGGCCAACCTGCGCGCCGCCTGGGAAGAGTACATCTGCATCTCGCTGGACGAGACCAGCACCCGCGACGACATCGAATTGATCTGGAAGATCTTCGCCAAGCCCGGCCAGCCGCTGCCGCAGGTGGCGGAGTTCGAGAAGGGCATCGAACCGCTGATCCCGCAGGAGCTGCGCCGCACCAGCGCCTTCCTGACCCACCCGGTGTTCAACAGCCACCACAGCGAGACCGGCATGCTGCGCTACCTGCGCGGCCTGGCCGACAAGGACCTGGCGCTGGACCGCAGCATGATCCCGCTGGGCAGCTGCACGATGAAGCTGAACGCCACCAGCGAGATGATCCCGATCACCTGGCCGGAGTTCGCGCACGTGCACCCGTTCGCGCCGCGCGACCAGCTGCAAGGCTA
>JAQGMU010000664.1 GCA_028292195.1 Ramlibacter sp.
GACGAGCTGCCCGTCAGCCGCCAGGCGATCGCCAAGCACCTCGCCCAGCTCCGCGACGCCGGCCTGGCCGAGGCCGAGCACACCGGCCGCGAGACCCGCTACCGCCTCACGCCCGAGCCCCTGGCCGGTGCCATGGAATGGATGGTCGCCGCCGGCGCCCAGTGGGACACGCGGCTGGAGCGACTCAAGCGGCGGCTGTAGGACGCGGCTGCGGTCGGCTCGGCCGTCTGGCTCTGGGAGGGCGGCCGGGGCGGGCGTACGGTCGGATGCTTTCCCACCGGCTCATCGAGCCAGGAGCGCATCCATGCTTTCCAAGGTCAAGAAGTGCGTGTTGTTCGCGATGCTCGTCGTGGCGTCGCTGTCGTCGGCGTCGACGGCCGGGGCAGCCGTTGCCACGATCACGGGTGGACCGTCCGTCACCGGTACGGCGACGACCGCCACGATCCTCAAGCTGCACAACGCCGGCAAGACGCTCTCTTGCACGGGCTCGACCTCCAGCGGCTCGGTGGTCTCGTCGGCAACGGGACTTCTACCCATGCGCATCGGCACCGTGACCGCGGGGTTCACGGGCTGCAACATCGTCGGGGGGCTCGGCATCAGCGTGAGCTGTCAACCGTCGGCACTCAACGTCACTGCCCTGACCGCCGGCGGTCGCACACCAGGCAGCATCACCGGCATCAACTGCCACGTGTACATCACCACGCAGACCGCGTGCAGAATTTCGATCGTCGGGGCCACGGGTGCCACGTACATCAACGCGACGACGGGGAGCGGGGCCCAGCGCACGACCGACACCAGCCACCAGAGCCTGGCTGCCACCAACAGCACCAACGGCGCCGGCGGCGCCTGCGCGATCCTCCCTAACGACACGAGCGCCAGATTCGTCAACACGAGCAACGGCGACCTGCAGTACACCGTCAGCCCCACGAACCTGAGCATCACCGTCTCCCCCTCCGGCTTCACGCCGTCCTGGAGTCACACGCCGAGCACGATGCACTTCCCCTCCGTCGGCACGCAGACCGGAGTGACGTTCACCAACAACACCGGGGCGACCAAGACCATCACGAGCATCACCAAGCCGTGCGACTTCTCGGTGGTGTCGATGACGCCCTCGCTCCCCGCCACCGTCGCAGCCGGAGGCACCCTCACCGTGCAGGTCCGCCTCGACGCCGGAACCGCATCGGGCTCGCTGTCTATCGTCAGCGCGTCCGGCACCGAGGACGCAGTGACGCTGGCACCCTGATCCGCTGATGCCCACCGGCCGAGCGGCGCACGGACGCGCTGCTCGGCGGTGCTCAGCCGGGGTGACCCATAGTGGGAGGTGGAACTCGACGCTGCGGGGATCGGCGTTCGGCCACATCTTTCACGGAAGCTTCGGTGCCGCGCACGCCAACGCCAGCACATGCTCTGCGCTGCGCAACAATGCAAGCGTCAGATACGTCACGCCGGCGCTGGCCGGTGCACCTTGCGCAGGGCTAGCCCCACCGGGTACCTGCCGCGCGGCTCTGGACACTGTTCGCGTAAGGCGTACGTTCGTCCCGACAGGCGGGTCGCGTACCGGCCGGAGCTTCCGGTCTCATGCTGAAGATGCCTTCCATCGACCCACCAGGTCAGGAGCGCATCATGCTTTTTCAGGTCAAGAAAGGCGTCTGGCTCGCAGTGCTCGTCATGGCATCGCTGTCGTCGACGGCGACAGCAGGCGCGGCTACCGCCACGATCACCGGCGGGCCGACTTTCAGCGGCACGTCGACGACCAGCACGCTGCTGAAGCTGCACACTGCGGCCAAGACGTTGTCCTGCACCGGGTCGACGGCCAACGGCACAGTTGCCGCCTCGACGGACGGTGCTTTCCTGCCCCGCTACGTCGTCGGAACGATGACTCCGAGTTTCACGGGCTGCAACATCGTGGGTGGCCTCGGCATCACCGTGACCTGTCAGCCTTCGGACCTCGACGTCGGGGCCGTCACGGCCGCCGGAAGCACCAAGGGCGCGGTTACCGACCTCAGCTGCCACATCTTCGTGACAACCCAGACCGCGTGCAGAATCGATGTCGGCGGTGCCGTGAGCGTGACCTACGCAAACGCGCCAGCGATGATCGTGACCAACACCAACCACCAAGAGCTGAACGCCACCAACAGCAGCAATGGGGCCGGGGCCGCGTGCTCGCTCCTTCCCAACGACGCCAGCGCCAGACTCGTCAACGCGAGCAACGGCGACCTGCAGTACAACGTCTCGCCCACGAACCTGAACGTCAACGTCACGTCGTCGGCGCCGTGCCGGATCGACTTCCCGCCCGAAGAGGAGGTCACGTACTCATACTTCAGGGCGGACCGGCCGGCGTCGATCAATGCACCGACCTTCGACATCACCAACCGCCAGTGGATCTTCTTCGGCGGCATCGACATTCTTGTGAAGAGAGCGGCGGGGTCCATCTCCACGCCGCTGACCGCAACCTGGACCGGCCATATGGGCACCTGCAGCCTCTTCGTCCACTAATCGCGACGTTCAACGCCGCACCACGCGGTCGTCGCTCAGGCGACGACCGCGTCGGTCTGCATGACCGGTGCCGCCAGCGCCGCACGCCGGCGTTCCTTCGTCGCTCTCACGCCGAGGTCGGCGGCCTCCAGCAGATCCTCGGGCGTCGCGCCGTCCTTGGGGAAGATGGCCACGCCGATGGACGCTCGCACCGGCACGTGGTCGGCCGCCTCGATGGCGCCGAGCGCCTCCTCGATGCGGCGGGCGAGCATCGTCGCGCCCTCCTCGTCGGACTCCGGCAGCAGCACGGAGAACTCG
>JAQGMU010000166.1 GCA_028292195.1 Ramlibacter sp.
CGCCGCCGGTCAGCACCTTGCCGGAGGACGGCACGACGTTGTTGTAGGCGCGGGCCAGGCGGGTGATCGAGTCGAGCAGGATCACCACGTCCTTCTTCAGTTCGACCAGGCGCTTGGCGCGCTCGATTACCATTTCGGCCACGTGCACGTGGCGGGCGGCGGGTTCGTCGAAGGTGGAGGCGATCACCTCGGCCTTCACCGAGCGCTGCATGTCCGTCACTTCTTCCGGCCGCTCGTCCACCAGCAGCACCATCATGTGGACGTCCGGGTGGTTGGCGGCGATGGCGTGCGCCATGTGCTGCATCATCACCGTCTTGCCGCTCTTGGGCGGCGCCACGATCAGGGCGCGCTGGCCCTTGCCGATCGGCGCGATGATGTCGATCACGCGGCCGGTGATGTTCTCTTCGCTCTTGAGGCCGTCGCGTTCCAGTCGCATCTGTTCCCGGGGGAACAGCGGCGTCAGGTTCTCGAACATGACCTTGTGCTTGTTGTCTTCCGGCAGGCCGTCGTTGACCTTGTCGAGCTTGGTCAGCGCGAAGTAGCGCTCGCCGTCCTTGGGCGTCCTGACTTCACCTTCGATCATGTCGCCGGTGTGCAGGTTGAAGCGCCGCACCTGGCTGGGCGAGATGTAGATGTCGTCGGTGCTGGCCGTGTAGCTGGTGTCCGGGCTGCGCAGGAAGCCGAAGCCGTCCGGCAGGATTTCCAGCACGCCGTCCGCGAACACCTGTTCGCCGGCGCGGGCGCGCTTCTTGATGATCGCGAACATCAGCTCCTGCTTGCGCATGCGGCCGGTGTTTTCGATCTCGAGCTCTTCGGCTTGCTTGAGGACTTCGGAGACGTGCAGCGCCTTGAGTTCGTTCAGGTGCATGGAGTTACCCCTATTCGAGGAGTTTTTATGAGTGTCTGGGGGAGGTTCGAAGCGGGCGAGAGGTGCCCTGCGAACCGGTACTCGAACTGGCCCGCATGAGTGAGCGGATCCAGTGATTGACGCGATTATGCAATAAAAAAAGAGAAACGGGGCCCTGGGGCCCCGTCGTCGTGATTTGGCGGCAAGGCTTTAAGCGAGCTGCTGGTCGATGAAAGCCGTCAGCTGCGCCTTGCTCATCGCGCCGACCTTGGTCGCCGCGAGCTGGCCGTCCTTGAACAGCATCAGCGTGGGGATGCCGCGGATGCCGAACTTCGCCGGGATGTCGCGGTTCTCGTCGACGTTCATCTTGGCGATCTGCAGCTTGTCCTTGTACGACTGCGAGACCTCGTCGAGGATCGGGGCGATCATCTTGCAGGGGCCGCACCATTCGGCCCAGTAGTCGACCAGCACCGGCTTGTCGGCCTTCAGGACGTCGGATTCGAAAGAAGCGTCGGAGATGTGCTTGATCAGGTCGCTGGCCATGGGTTCCTCTCGGGTGCGGTGGATGTCCAGCTACAGTCTGGCCATTGTGACAGAAACCAAGTCCCCTCGCCGGGCCCGCAGGGGTCGCCAAGTGCTATGGATGCAATAGCAAAAGCCCATCGCCGCCGGCTGCCGGGCCTGGGTGCCTACCTCGCGCTGTCGGTCGCCGCGCTGTCGGTGCTGCTGACCGCCATGCTCTCGCTGGTGATCGAGCGCACCGCCAGCGACGGCGTGGCCACCAGCATCGGCTCCAACCTGGCGGAGCTGGCCGCGCAGACCAGCACGCGGCTCGACCGCAACCTGTTCGAGCGCTACCGCGAAATCCAGCTGATGTCGGTTCGGCTCAGCCGCCTGCAGGACCCGGCCGCGGTGCAGGCGGAACTCGACGCGGCCAAGGGCAGCTACCGCCACTACGCCTGGCTCGGCCTCACCGACGAGAAAGGGATCGTGAAGGCGGCCACCAGCGGCCTGCTGCAAGGCGAGGATGTTTCGCAGCGGCCGTGGTTCCAGCTGGCCCTCAAGGGCGTGCACCTCGTGGACGTGCACGAGGCCGTGCTGCCGGCGAAGGCCCTGGGCGGCGACGGCGCGCAGCCCCCGCGCTTCTTCGATGTCGCCTTCCCGCTGCAGGCCGGCAGCGGGACCGCGGGCGTGCTCGTGGCCCAGGTGTCCTGGGAATGGGCGCGGGACATCCGGCAGGCCATCTTCGGCCCCGGCCACCGCGGCACGGTGGACCCGCTGATCGTGTCGGCGAACGGGCTGGTGCTGCTGGGCCCGGCCGGCACCGAAGGGCACGTGCTGTCGGTGGAGAGCTTCCGGCGCGCCAATGCCGGCCAGAGCGGCTACCTGATCGAGACCTGGCCCGACGGCAAGGAATACCTCGTGGGCTACGCGTCGAGCGGGGGCTACCTGTCGTCGCCGACCCTGGGCTGGAAGGTGCTGGTGCGGGAGGACCTCGAAAGTGCCTACGAGCCCCTGCGCCAGCTGCAATGGCGCGTGTTCTTCGGCGGCGTGACGCTGGCCATCCTGGTTTCGGTGCTGGGCTGGCAGGCCGCGCGCGCGGTGACCCGTCCGCTCAAGGACCTCACCTCCATGGCCTACCGGCTGGAAATCGGCGCCGAGGACGAGGGCACGCGGGTGCAGCCCTCGACGGCCTACCGCGAAGTGCAGGTGCTCGGCGCCGCCTTCAACGCGATGCTGGCACGGCTGAAGGAAAAGCGCGGCGAGCTGCATGCGCTCAACACCGAGCTGGAGGGCCGGGTGGAGCAGCGCACCGCCGAACTGCGGCAGGCCTTCAGCCGCGTGCTCGCCAACGAGCACCGCATCGAGGCCATCATCGAGTCGGCGCAGGACCCGTTCATCGGCGTGGACATGGAGGGCCGCATCTCCGACTGGAGCACGCGCGCGGAAGCGGTGTTCGGCTGGGCGCGTGAGGAAGTGCTGGGGAGGAAGGTGAGCGAGGTGCTGCTGCCCGAGCGCTTCGCCGGCAGCCTGGAGGCCGCGCTCGCCCAGTTCCTGCACACCGGAGAGGCATCCATGCTGCAGCGGCCGATCGAACGGGTGATGGTGGACCGCCAGGGCCGCGAGATGCCGGTGGAAGTCCGCATCGCGCTGGTCAGCAGCGGCGACCAGCGCTTCTTCAGCGCCTTCGTCCACGACATCTCGCAGCGCAAGGAAGTGGAGCGGATGAAGGACGAATTCATCTCCACCGTCTCGCACGAACTGCGCACCCCGCTGACCGCGATCTACGGCTCGCTCGACCTGCTCACCTCGGGGATGGCGGGCGAGTTGCCGCCCGATGCGAAGCAGCTGCTTGGCATCTCGCACCAGAGCACCGAGCGGCTGATCCGCCTGATCAACGACATGCTGGACCTGGAAAAGATCGCCTCCGGCAAGATCGAGTACCGCATGGAGGCGCAGCCGCTGCGGCCGCTGGTGGAACAGGCGATCCGCGACACGCGGGCCTACGGCGAGGGATTGCGGGTGCGGTTCGTGGTGGAGGAGGGCGCCGCGCCGCGGGCCTACGTGGACGCCGACCGGCTGGTGCAGGTCTGCGTGAACCTGCTGTCGAACGCCGCCAAGTTTTCGCCGCCGGACGCCAGCGTGGAGATCGCGATCACGGTGCACGACGACAAGGCGCGCGTGGCGGTGGTGGACCACGGAGCCGGCGTGCCGCTCGAATTCCACGACCGCATGTTCCAGCGTTTCGCCCAGGCCGACGCTTCGGACCGCCGCACCAAGGGCGGCACCGGCCTCGGCCTGGCGATCTGCCGCAGCATCGTCGAAGCGCACGGCGGCACCCTGGGCTTCAGCAGCGAACCGGGGGTGCGGACGGAGTTTTTCTTCGAGCTGCCGCTGGCCTGAGCCCGGAGCCTTCAGGCGCGCGGCGGATCGAAACGGCGCAGGCGCGCCAGCAGCTCTTCGGGCTTGAACGGCTTGACGATGTAGTCGTTGGCCCCGGCGGCCAGCGCGCGCGCGATGTCGCGCTCCTGGGCCTTGGCGGTCAGCATGATCACCGGAACGGATTCCCAGCCCGCTTGCTTGCGCAACAGGGCCAGCAGACCCAGGCCATCCATGAAGGGCAGCATCACGTCGAGCAAGGCCACGGCGGGAGCCGGTTGCGACTCGATGTGGGCCTGCGCGGCCCGGCCATCGGTGGCCAGCGTCACGGCATAGCCGGCGCGCTCCAGCATGAACTTCAGCAGGTGGCCGATGTGCTCGTCGTCTTCGACCACGAGGGCGGCTGGCTGGCTGCCGGAGTCTTCCGCCACCCGCTCAGAACGCAGTGCGGTAGTAGACCATCGGCCGGCCGTCCTTGCGCTTGACCGTGATCTTGGCGCCGCTTTCCAGCTGGAAGCCGAGGAATCCGCCGGCGGCGTTGAGCATGGACTTGCTGCCGTCGCCCAGCTTCATTTCCACCCGCGCACCGTACACCGGCTGGCGCTGCTGGATCAGGCTGTAGGCATCGTCGTCGGTGGTCATGCGGCGCCAGGCCATCACGTCCACCTGCTTGCTTTGCACCACCTGGCGCCAGCGCAGGCCGAGGTCCATGCTGGGCTGGGATGCGAAGTTGTTCGGCTGCACGGCGGAGCGGAGGCCGAAATTGCTCATGCCCACGACGACCCCGAGGCCGCGGCCCTGCGGCGACAGCGAGAGATCGACCCGGGGGGCCTGGAACCCGCTGTCCTGCGCGTCCAGCCGGGGCAGGGTGCTGCTGTTGACCTCGAGCCGGAAACCCTGGTCGGCGCGGGTTTGCGCCAGGACCCGGTCCTGCATCGAGGACGCAGCTTCCTGTGCCCAGCCCTGCGGGCAGGCGGCAATGAAACCCAGGGCGAGCGCGGCACAGTGGCCTAGCGAACGCGTCCAACGAACACCAGCAACCTTCTCCATGATGGCTCACCTCCCAGTGATGCGAATCAGTCTAGGTGTGCCGCAGGCCGAAGTTTGTGGGAGCCATGGTCGGGATGCTGTCAGCCGGCGTCCGTCAAGCGCTGAGGCGCTGGAGGACAAATGCAGGATAGCGCCGTAGGGGCGAAACGGCCAGGGAGAGTCGAGAGGAGGGGGAAGTGCGGCGAAAAGCGTGAAGAAGTTGACGAGCCTTACCCCCGGCACTGGCTACACAGTTAGGGCTGCTTGGTTCCCCACCTGACCCGGTTGGCCG
>JAQGMU010000211.1 GCA_028292195.1 Ramlibacter sp.
GCAAGGCGGCGGTGGTGCGCCCGGGGTCCTTGCCTTGCGCGCCGCTGCCCGTCGCCGCGCCCCGGCCGCTCCCGGGCGGCAGCGGGACTTCCTGGCCCAGCGACAGCTTCAGGGGATTGGCCAGGCCGTCGGCCAGCGCCCGCCACGCGGCGGGATCGAAGCCGGCGCGGGCCGCCAGCTGCGCCAGGCTTTCGCCGGGCAGGGCCTGCACGATGCGGTCCGGCGACAGGCCGTTGCCCTGGGTACCGGGCGTGCCGGGCACCAGGCCGGTGCCGCCGCCGGCCCGGGGCGCGCCGCCGGGCGCCGGTGGCGGATTGCTCGCCGGTGGCGGATTGGGCGCCGGCGTGTAGGTCCAGCGCGGGTCCTGGCCCTTGATGCTGACCGAGACCTTGGCCCGCAGCGGCACGCCCTGCGCGTCGAACAGGTCGAGGTCGATGTTGGCGCTTTCCATCGTGCCCTGCACCAGGAAGCCGCCCCACACGAACACCACGCGCGGCGGCGCTTCCTGTCCCGGGCGCGCGCCCTTGGGCCGGACGAAACGCTCCACCGACTTGGTCTTCTCCAGCACGCTGACGCCCTCGCCGGTGCTGCCCTCGTCGGCGGTGTCGAACACCAGGTCGAAGCTGACCGCCATCTCGCCGGTGCCGGGCCGCTGCCGCGCCTGCGCGCCGGCCTGCTGGCCGCCGGCGGTCTTGTTGGAGATCGCCACCCGCAGCGAGGTCGGGTTGAACTGCACCTCCACCTTGGTGTCGGGCACCTCGCTCGGGCTGTTGCCCGAGGTGATCTCGGCGAGATACGCCTTGGTCAGCGCGGTCACTGGCTAAGCTCCCCCAGGGTTGTCCGTGCGGCGCTCATGACTGGCCCTCCGGCGGCAGCAGCCGCAGGCCTTCGTGCGCGATGGTCAGCTCCTCGATCGCGATCTCGCCGGTCTTGGCATTGAGTTCCGGCCCGCGGATCTTGGCCGGCAGGCCGCGGTCGAACATCCAGGTGGCGCGCACCGTGTTGTCCTGTCCCATCACGTGCACCAGGCCGTCGTAGCGCGCCACCGGACGCTCGCCATCCAGGATGCGCTGCATCCACAGCCACAGCTGCGCGTCGACCTGGCCGTCACCGTCCTTGCGGAAGAACAGGCCGCGCTTGAGCAGCAGCGGCTGGTACTTGGCGCGGCCGACGCGCCGCACGGTGCCGTTGTTGCGCCCGCCTTCCACGTATTCCTGGACGTCCATCTCGATCTCGAGCCCGGAGCATTCCTGGAAGCCGCCGGTGCCGATTTCCTCCGCGCCCGCCGGCGGCGAATAGCCGGCGCCGCCGCCGGCCGGCTGCTGGCGGCCGGCCACGATGTCGGGCGAGCGCAGCAGCTTGACCTCGAAGCGGAAGGCGGTGAGCAGGGAGGGGGCGGCCATGGCCTCACTCCTCCAGGTTCAGCGTGCCGTCGGCATCGCGCCGCAGCCGCACCAGGATGAATTCCAGCGGCTCGGCCGGGGCCACGCCGATCTCCACCAGCAGCTCGCCGCGATCGAGATGGACGCGGTCGGTCAGCGGCCGGACGAAGAAGGACTGCGCCTCGGTGCGGCCGGCGAAGGCGCCGGCACGGAACAGGCCGCGCAGCAGGCTCTCGATCGCATGGCGGACGTCGCGCCACAGCGCCGGGCCGTTCGGCTCGAACACCGCCCACTGCATGTCGGCCAGCAGCGTGCGCTTGAGCATCAGCATGAGGCGGCGCACCGACAGCTGGCGCCACTGCGGGTCGCGCGACAGGGTGCGCGCCGCCACCAGCGCGATGCCGCGCGGCTCGCGCACGAAGCAGTTGATGCCCAGCGGGTGCAGCACGTCGGCCCGGCCTTCGGGTTGCGGTTCGGCGACGTGCACCACTTCGCGCGCGACCTCGTTGGCCGGGCCCCACTGGATGCCGCGGTCCAGCTCGCGCCGGGCAATGATGCCCGCGGCCACCGCCGAGGGCGGCAGGCGCCGCTCGCGCGCCTGGCCGGTGTCGGAGCTGTCGTTCTTGCGCCGGGTCGGGATCAACCAGGGGTGGTAGGCCGCCGCCCAGCTGGTGTCGAAGCGCGCGCGCCAGTGTTCTATCCGGCCCTGCGACAAGTCGGGCGGCACGTCCAGCAGCGCGATCAGGTCGCCGGTGCTTTCGCACAGTTCCACCACGCGCTGCTGCAGGGCGATGATGTCGTCCAGGCCGCCCAGCGTGCGCGGGTCCAGCGCCAGGCCGGTGAGCGCGCTGGGCGCCACGCTGGGCTGCGCCGCCACCGGGTCGACGGTGACGCACTCGCTGAACTCGGCGCCGGCGGTGCCGCGCGGGATTTCGGCGATGAACTCGGGCCCGGCCCATTGCGAGGGCAGGTAGAGGTCCGGCACGCAAAGCTGCGTGACCTGCCCGACTCCGGCCAGCGCGCTGATGCCGCTGCCGGGCATCTCGTCGGCGGCCGACCAGTACGGATCGAAGAAATCGTCGGGAACCAGCTCGCCCCAGGCGTCGTCGCCGCCGCCGAAGGCTGCCGTCCTGGCCTGCAGCTGCTCGCATTGGGCGCGCACCGGCCACAGGTCGGTGCCGGCCCAGTCGGGATGCGGCCACAGCAGGGCCGAGCCTTCGCACAGCACGTTGGCGATGCCCATGGCGTGGTCGGCGACCAGCGCCAGGTGCTCGAAGCGTTCGCGCCGGCCGTCGCCGTCGGCGATCTCGAGCACCGCCTCCACCAGCTCGGCCCGCACCGGCGGATAGGGCGGCACGGTGTCGAGCTGCACCAGCTTGCGTTCGCGCGCGCGCAGCGGGTCGCGCAGGCGGGAGAGACCGGCGCAGCGGGCGAAACTCATGTGGCCATCGGCATCGGTCAGCCGCAGCGTGTCGCCGGCCTGCAGCGGCGTGCGGGCATCGGCTTCGATCCGGTCGCCGGGGCCGAAGCCCAGGGCCAGGCCGGTGGTGGTGAAGGACATGGTGGCGACCAGCCGGTTGCCCCACTCGCCCTCGCTGCGGGCGATGAATTCCAGGCTCGTGCTGAAGGCGCCGGCCAATTTCGCACGGGCGCAGCGGTCGTCGAACGGTGCGGGCCGCGCATGGACGATGCGCACCACCCAGGCGAGCCGGCCGCCCTGCTCGAAGAAACTGGCCACGGCCTGCGGCAGCAGGCCCGGCCCTTCGAAGGCGCCGAAGTGCTGGCGGTAGTCGTCGAAGCTGCGCACCGCCACCGGTACGCTGCGCTGCAGCGGCCCACCGTCCACCACGCGGCGCCAGCCGGTCGTGTCGCCCTCGGTCAGCGGCGCCCGCGCGGGGCCGCGCGGCGCCACGCCGGCGAAGGCGCAGACGTCCATGCGCTGCGGATGCAGCAGCGGCGGCCGCAGCTCCGGCAGCGCGAACACGCCGGGGGCGCCTAGGGGCAAGCGGGCCGGTGCGAGCATGGCGGTGGCTTCCGCATCACTCGTAGGTGACGCCTTCGTGGGCGATGTGCAGTTCCTCCATCGCGACCTCGCCGCCGCCCTTGGCGGCCAGCGTCGGGCCGACCCACTTCTTGGGCTGCGCGTTGGCCAGCCGGAAGGCGGCCACCGGCTTGCGCGCTTCGTCGAGCACGGTGATGGTCACCGTGCGGCGGCGGTCGGCGCCCTCGCGCACGTCCTTGATCCACTGGAACAGGTCGGTCGAGCCGATCAGGCCGCGCTTGAGCGTCACGTCCTCCTGCTTGAAGGAGTTGGCGACCTTGCGCACCGTGTTGACCAGGTCGTTGCCGTTGCGGTACTCGGAGTAGTTGATCTCCGTGCCCAGGCCGGAGACGTCGGAGAAGCCGGCGATGACGCTCGCCTCGTCGCCGTCCCCGAGGGACACGAGGAAGTTGAAGGCGCCGTAGGGGTTGTTGCGCTGCGTGGCCATGGTTCAAGCCTCCTCACACCTTGGAGTCGGCCGTCCACTGGCCGACGCGGAAGATCACGTATTCGGCCGGCCGGCTGGGCGCCAGGCCCACCAGGCAGATCATCCGGCCGTTGTCCAGGTCGTTCTGCGTCATGGTGGTCCGGTCGCAGCGCACGAAGTACGCTTCCTCCGGCTTCTGGCCGATGAGGGCGCCGTCGCGCCACAGCACGAACATGAAGTCCTCCACCATGCGGCGGATGTTGGCCCACAGGCGGTCGTTGTTCGGCTCGAACACGGCCCACTGCGTGGCCTTGTCGATCGAGTGTTCGATGTAGATGAACAGCCGCCGCACGTTGACGTATTTCCACTCGGGGTCCGAGCTCATGGTGCGGGCGCCCCAGACGCGGCTGCCGCGGCCCTCGAAGAAGCGCAGGCAGTTCACGCCTTCGGGGTTCAGCACGTCCTGCCGCGCGCGGTTGATGTTCAGCTCGAACTTGGTAAGGCCGCGCACCACCTCGTTGGCCGGCGCCTTGTGCACCCCGCGCTCGATGTCGCTGCGCGCGTAGATGCCGCAGACGAAACCCGAGGGCGGCAGCAGCAGCTTGCGCGGGGGAACGCCCGGCACGATGGGAAACAGCGGGTCGAGGATCTCGATCCACGGGTGGTACAGCGCGGCATACTTGGTGTCGAACTTGCCGCGGAATTCGCGGATCTCGGAGATGGAGCTGCCCGCCGGCGCATCGATCACGGCGATGCGGTAGCGCTCCTTTTCCGCGTGCGCGATCAGGTGGTCGGCGCAAGCCTGGCTCAGCTCCTTGTCGCCCGCCATGTCGCCGGCGTCGGGCATGGCCACGATGGCGATGTCCTCGATCTCGCCCAGCGCCTCCAGGCCGGTCGCGCGCAGGTTCACGTTGTCCGGGTCGGCTTCCTTGCCGCGCAGGTCGTCGGGGGAGGGCAGGTCGCCGTCGTCGCCGCCGGACAGGCGCTTGTCGGCGGCCTGCAGGCCCATCATCAGGGATGCCGCGGCGAAGCGGTTGGGGCCCGGCGCCCAGTCCAGCCAGACGAGGGAGTTCTCGTCTTCGGGATCATCGCGCTCCAGCACCTTGCCGATGTAGCGGCGCTGCGCCGGGTGCGCGCCCAGGTACTCGTAGTTGTCGGCACGCTCGGTGCCCTGGTACACGACGACGCGCAATTCGACCAGGCTCACCGCCACGCCGGGCACGTCCGGCAGCACGGCCGGATTGCCGGTGCTGTCGATGAAGACCTGGCGCCTGTTGCTGTCCTCCTCCACCACGAACAGGGTGGCGCTGGCCAGGGGAGTGTTGCCGATCGGCGCCGCGCCCGGCGGCACCGTCAGCTCCACGACCGCGCCGGGCTTGGCGGTGCGCACCTGCACGCCCCACAGGTGCTTTTGCAGGATGTCGGTCGGGTCCTGCGGATACTTGAACGCCAGGTTCTTGCTGCGCACGGTTTTGGTGTCGACGAGCACATTGCCGTCCTCGCCCGGCCAGCGCGCCACCCAGGCCGCGCTGCCAAGCGTGGTGACCACGGGCAGCCGCGCGCAGCTGTCGCCGGGCAACATGTTCGGCGCCGGCGCGAACACGCGCGACACGTACAGCCGCCGGCCGCCGTTGTTGAAGAAGGCCCGCACCGCGTGGGCCATGTAGTTGGTGCGGTCGCCGCTGGCGAGCGCCAGCGGCTGCAGGCTGCCGTAGACCCGCTCGAACTCGGTGAACGAGGTGATCAGCCGCGGCTTGGTGGTCGAAGGCCCGCCGGTGTACTGCACGGGGCCGGTGCGCGCCACGCCGGCAAAGCCGGTCGTGCTGGTCGCCACGCCCTCGATCGACTTCGAGCGGAAGCTCACTTCCTCGACGTATACGCCTGGTGCAAGGTACTCGGGCATGGTGGTTCCCTCTCGTCAGCGGTTTGCAAAGGTCATGGAAACAGCAGGTCGGCGTCGGCGATGGCGAGCACGCGGCCCAAGGGCAAGGTGACGGCAACCGGGCCCTTCTTCACGTAGCCCGCCGGCACTTCGGTGCCGCGCAGGACGTCGTTCAGGGCGGTGGTCCCCCCCACCTCCAGCGGCAGGCTGGCCAGCGGGTCGGCGGCATCGAAGGTGCTGGCGGCCGGCGGCAGGAACAGCCAGGCGTGGAGTGCGAGGCTGGCGGGCAAGGCCGCGCCGCCGGGCACCGCGTCCGGGCCGAACACCGCGAGGAATTCGCCGCGGTCGTCGCCGTGCGCGTAGCCCAGCGTCACCTCGTTGGCGAAGTTGGGGGGCACCGGCCCCGGGCGGGTGAACACGACGCGGGCCCAGGCCACGGGCGCCGCAGTGGCGAGTGCGGCGCCCTTGCGCACGCAGCCGCGCACGGCGCTCGCCTTGCCGGGCAGCGGGTAGGCCGTCCCCGGCCAGAGCCAGGCCTGGCGGATGTTGGCGGCGGTCGCGGCAGGGATGCCGCCGGCCTGCACCGGCGTCAGCGCCAGCTTGCGCGGCACGTAGCGGCGCGGGTCGTTGTCCGTGCTGTAACGCGGCGCGAGCGGGCTCGCCTGGCCATAGGCCTGCAGCACGAGATTGGTGGGATCCTGCTGCGGCGTGGGCGGCGGCGCGGCGACCTTGTCCTGGGCCGCGCGCGCCAGCAACCGCACGATGCGGCCG
>JAQGMU010000216.1 GCA_028292195.1 Ramlibacter sp.
GCGGAGCGCCCGCAGGTTCGGGCTCTTGTAGTTCTTCCACACGGTCAGCACGATCAGCGCGTCGGCGTCCTGCACCGCGTCCATCGGCTTGGCCACGAAGGAGATGATGCGCAGCAGCTCCGGGTGATCCTCCAGGTCGCCGGCCAGCGCACGCGCGGCCTGCTCCTGCGCCACCGGGTCGTGGGCGCGCACCTTGGCGCCGGCGCGTAGCAGCGCCTCGATGATGCAGCGGCTGGGGGCTTCGCGCATGTCGTCGGTGCCGGGCTTGAATGCCAGGCCCCAGACGGCGAAGCTGCGGCCGGCCAGCTGGCGGCCGAAATAGGTCCACACCTTCTGCAGCAGCACCTGCTTTTGTGCCAGGTTGACGCGCTGCACGGCGTCCAGCACGTGCAGCGGGTGGCCGTGCTCGGTGGCCGTGCGGCACAGCGCATCGACGTCCTTGGGGAAGCAGCTGCCGCCGTAGCCGGTGCCGGCATAGAGGAAGCTGTAGCCGATGCGCGGGTCCGAGCCTATGCCTTGCCGCACCAGCTCGATGTCGGCGCCGACCCGGTCCGCGAGATTCGCCCGCTCGTTCATGAAGCTGATGCGGGTGGCCAGCATCGCGTTGGCCGCGTACTTGGTGAACTCCGCGCTGCGCACGTCCATCACGCGGGTGCGCTCGTGGTTGCGGTTGAAGGGCAGGTACAGCTCGCGCAGCGCCGCCAGTGCGCGTTGCCCGGCGGGTGTACCTTCCACGCCCAGCACGATGCGGTCCGGCCGCATGAAGTCGTCGACCGCCGCGCCTTCCTTCAGGAATTCCGGGTTGCTCGCCACCGAGAAGTCGAGGTCGTCGGCCAGCCCGCGCGCCGCCAGTTCCTCGCGGATGGCGTCGGCCACCTTTTCGGCGGTGCCGACCGGCACGGTGGACTTGTCGATCACCACCTTGAAGCTTTCCATGTGGCGGCCGATGTTGCGGGCGGCGGCCAGCACGTACTTCAGGTCGGCGCTGCCGTCCTCGTCGCTCGGCGTGCCCACCGCGATGAACTGCACGTCGGCGAAGGCGACGCTGGCCGCGATGTCGGAGGAGAAGGTCAGTCGCCCTTCCTCCATGTTGCGGTGGATGATTTCCTCCAGCCCCGGCTCGTGGATGGGCATGCCGCCCGCATTGAGCAGGTGGATCTTCGTCTTGTCCACGTCCAGGCAGAACACGTTGTTGCCCAGTTCCGCCAGGCAGGCGCCGGTGACCAGGCCGACGTAGCCGGTTCCCACGATCGTGATGTTCATTCGGTGCTCCCTCGCAATGCAGTTGTCGGCGAAGACTAGTTGCGCGGGCCACGCCGCGGCCCTCAGCCACTCCCCGTGAAAGAGTAGGTACCTTCCTACGGGTGGTCGCGGGAATTACGGGGCCCCTGGAAATGTTGCAGTTGTGACCATGCAGCACCTGACTTTCCCGGCTGGAGGAAAACCATGATTTCACGCGAAGCCAACCTGCCCCGCAAGGCCATGCGCGTGGCCATTCCGCTGTTCGTCGAGATCGACGGCCAGACCCGCGCCGCCAGCGACTGGTCCACCACCGGTGTCGGCCTGTCCGAGCTGGCAAGCCCGTTGCAGCCGGGAGACCTGGTGCATGCCCGCCTCAGTTTCCCCATGCTGGAGTCCACGCTCCTCATTCCGGTGCAACTGGTGTACCGGAGCGAGCACCACGGCGTGCACGGCTTCGAGTTCCACGACCTGTCGCCGCGCAACCGCCGCATCCTGCGCCACTACATCGAGCTTTCGCTGGATGGCAAGCTCGGAGACGTCGAGGACATCGTCGCCGCGGCGGCGCAGCCCGGGAGCGAGGCGCCGCAGCAGGCACCCCTGATGCTGGGCGCTCCGGCGGCGAGCGCCGGTTCGCGCCGCACGCGCCTGCTCGGCAGCGTGCTGGCCGGCCTGGCGGTGCTGGCCGTGGCCGCCGGCATCGGCTACTACAACCTGACCTACCAGCTGGAAGGCACCGGCTTCGTCACCGGCAGCATCACCCGCGTGACCGCCAACAACGACGGCCAGCTCGGCCGCATGCTGGTGGAGCCGGGCGCCAAGGTAGAGCCGAACACGCCGCTGTTCTCGGTGGAGAACCCGGGGCTGCGCAACGAGATCGAGGCGCTGGAGCAGCAGGTGGGGCAGCTCGCCAGCCAGCAGGCGCGCCTGACGGGTGCCCGCCGCATGGCCGAAGCGGGCCTGCTGCAGACGCTGCGCCGCGGCTGGAGCGCGCAGGAAGGCGAGCTGGCCAACGCCCGCAAGCTGTACGAATCCGGCGTCATCACCCAGCGCGACATGCTGCTGGTGGCCAACCAGGCCCAGGACACCCGGCTGAACTACCTGCGCCAGGTGGCCGACGGCGCCACCCGCACCCAGACCCTGGACAACTCGGACGAGTTGAGCCGCCTGCGCATGGACCTGGCCTCCAAGAAGACCTTGCTGGCGCGCCAGGAAGCCGAACGCGTGGTGCGCTCGCCGGTGCGCGGCCGCGTCTACACGGTCGACCGCCAGCCGGGCGAGTTCGTCGCGGCGCGCGACCCGGTCGTGCTGCTGGAGGCCGACGTCACGCCCAGCGTCCTGCTGCGCCTGCCGGACGACGAGGCGCTGAAGCTGCGCATGGGCATGCCGGCCACCATCTACGTGCCGTTCCAGGACCGCAAGTACGAAGCCCGCGTCTCGGCCGTGGGCCTGTCCGCTGCGTCGTCCACCGCGGCCGTGACGCAGGAGGGCGGCACGAATGAAACCTTCGTCAAGATCGACTTCCAGGACCGCAACATCCGGCTGCCGGCCAATGCGCGCGTGAACGTCTGGATCCGCAATCCGGCGCTGCCGTGGTCATGAGCCAGGCCAGGCCGTCCCGCGGGCAGGCGCTGCTGTCGGCAGTGCCTTCGCTCTTGCTGTACGGCGGTGCCGCGTGGCTGTTCCTGTCCTGGGGCCACGGCATATTGCACCAGGTGCACCGCCATGTGCTGCTGTTGCTGAGCGTGATCGCGCTCTGGCGCTACGGCTGGCAACTGCTGCACTACGCGCGCGGCGCCTGGTATGCGGCCGTGCACTACCCGCGCCTGCGCGCCGCGGCGCAGCAGGTGGCGGCGCAGCGCGCCTGGCCGCAGCACGTCTACGTGGTCGTGCCTTCGTACCTGGAGGAAGCCTGGGTCAGCCAACAGGCGATGCAGGCCCTGATGTACAACCTGGGCGAATTGCCGTGCAGCGCCACCGTGGTAGTGGCGGCCGGCAGCGACGAAGACGAGGCGGTGATCGCCGCGGCGTGCCGCCCCTACCTGGACCACGGCCGGATCGAACTCGTGTTCCAGCGGCAGAGCCAGGGCAAGCGCATCGCCATGGGCCATGCCTTGCGGGCGGTGGCGCGGCGCTTCGACCACGAGCCGGACAGCATCACGGTGTTCATGGACGGCGACTCCTGGCTGGAGCCGGGCGCCCTGAAGCGGGTGATCCCGTTCTTCATGGCCTACCGCGACCTGGGCGCCATCACCAGCGACGAGCGCGCCTACATACCCGGCCACCGCCACTGGTACCGCGACTGGTTCGCGCTCAAGTTCGGCCAGCGCCACGTGCTGTTCCAGTCGCACAGCCTGTCGCACAAGGTCCTGACGCTGACCGGGCGGTTCTCGGTGCTGCGCACCTCGATCGTGGTGTCGGAGGACTTCCTGCGGATGATCGAGAGCGACACCATCGACCACTGGCTGCACGGCCGCTTCCAGTTCCTGATGGGGGACGACAAGAGCTCCTGGTTCCACCTGCTGCGCAGCGGCTGGAACATGCTGTACCTGCCGGACGTGAACTGCGTGTCGCTGGAAAGCCGCGACGACTCCTTCCTGCGCGCCAGCATGTCGCTGCCCTACCGCTGGTTCGGCAATACCATGCGCAACAACCCGCGGGCCCTGGCGCTGGGGCCGTGGCGCACCGGCTGGTTCATCTGGTTCGTGCTGCTGGACCAGCGGCTGTCGATGTGGACGTCGCTGGTGGGAATCACCGGGGCCACGGTGCTGGCGGTGACCAAGTCGGCGCTGTACCTGCCGCTGTACGTGGCGTGGGCGGTGCTCGTGCGCAGCGTGCAGCTGCTGGTCGTCGCCTGGCATGGCCATGCCGTGACGCTGCGAACCATCCCGATCATGCTTTACACCCAGTGGGCGGGCGCGGCCGTGAAGATCCGCGCCTGGCACCACCTGTCCGACCAGAACTGGAGCAAGGGCAAGGCGAAGCAGCGGGCCCAGGCGATCGGGGCCCTGGGGAGCTGGGTGCCGACCGGCCGCATGCTGGTGGCCTACCTTTCCTTCGCACTGGTGATCCTGCTGACGCACAGCGCGCTGCGCCTGCCCGCCACCGAACTGCTGGCGAAGATGACCGCCTCGGAACCGGCGGCAGCGGCGGAGCCCGCAACCCTGGCGGGCGTGCGGCCCGACGACGGCCAGGACGATGCAGCGGCGCTGCAGGCGATCCTGGACCGCCAGCCGCCGGGTCCGGTGACCCTGCGCTTGCCGGCCGGCGTGCTCGATTTCAGGCAGCCGCTGGTGATCCGCCGCGACGGCGTCACGCTGCAGGGCGCGGGCCGGGACCGCACCCGCATCGTCTCGCACCTGCGGGCGCCGGCGGCAGCGGTGATCCGGGTGGAAGGGGAGCAGGGCGGCCGCGCCGGCACGCTGGCGCAGCCGCTGGGCGCGCAGGACACCCTGCTGCGAACGAAGCTCGACGTCCAGCCCGGCACGCTGCTGCTGCTGCGCGAGCCGAATGACGATGCCTTCCTGCACGCCATCGGCAGCGAACGCTGGAACCGCGAATACCCGTACCTGCGGCAGGCCCTGCTGCGGGTGACCGGCTCGCAGGGCGACGGCGTGCGCGTCGCCGAGGCGCCCGGCATCGCCTTCGACGCCGGCCGTGCGGAAGTGGTAACGGTGCGGCCCGTGCACGGCCTGCACCTGGCCGATTTCACGATCGAACAGCTGGCCGACGGCCGCTCCATCGCCAGCGTGCAGCACGTCTACGAGAACGTGTTGCCGGATTTCGCCGTCGACGGCATCGCCCTCCTGTGGACGCAGGACGCCGTGATCGAGCGGGTGGCGGTGCTCAATGCCGGACGGCACCCGGTTTCGTTCGAGCAGAGCTACGGCTTCACCCTGCGCGACTGCGTACTGGACGGCGCCTGGAACAAGGGTGACGGCGGCAGCGGCTACCTGCGCATCGCGCGCAGCTACCACGGCACGGTGGAGGGCTGCACGGTGCGCGGCATCCGCCACATCGCGCTGCAATGGAGCTCGGCCTTCAACCGCATCCGCAACGTCGCCAGCGAGGTCGACGTCAATTTCCATGGCGGCTACAGCCACGACAACACGGTGGACGGCGTGCGCTTCGCCATCCCGCCGCAGCATCACTGGGGACCGGTATTCGTGACGCCCAACGACGCCCAATGGGCGCCGCCGGACGGCCCCGGCAACCGGGTCAACGGCTCGGAAGTGAATACAGCTCTTGCGGCTCGCGCGGCTTCACCAACGCGCTGATCTGCGTCAGCACTTCCAGCACGTCGAGGCGCGCCAGCAGGATCTCGCGCTGCATTTCATGCAGGCGCAGCGTCAGTTCCTCGATGTCGCGGTCGGCGTCGGGCAGCACCGAGACCGGGTGGTCGAGCCGGTAACAGGCCTGTTCCACCTTCTGCCGCACCATGCGGTTTTCGGCCTGCAGGAGGCGCATGTCATTCTGCTTCAGGCGCAGGCGCTCGGACAGCAGCTCCAGCTTCTGGCCCAGTGCCGCGCGGATCGCGTCCTGCTGGTCGCGCGCGATGCCCGCGTTGGCTTCGGACACGGCTTCGCGCACCTGGTCGTTGCCGATCGGGATGCGCACCCGCACGCCGGCGATGGAATAGGAGCCGCGCTCCAGGTCCCTGCTGCGTTCCACGTAGAGCCGCACAGAAGTGTTGTCCTTGACCGAGGGCAGGAAGTTGTTGCGCTGGGCCAGCAGGCCTTGCAGCTGCAGGTCGGCCGAGCGCTCCGCCGCGCGCGCCAGCAGTTCGTCTTGCGGCCGCAGCTGCAGGTCCTCGATGCGGTTGATCAGGTCCTGCGACTGCGGGTAGACCAGCACGTCGCGCAGGCTGCCGTAGTGCTGGCTGCGCAGCGCCGCGCGCTCCGCCTTGTATTCGACCTCGGCGACGTCGGACTTGGTGGCGCGGCCGGCGGCCAGTTCCTGCTTGCGCCGCTCCAGCACCGGGCGGATGGCCGCGGCCTCGCGCTGGTACAGGGTGGCCAGCAGCTTGTTGCGCATCTGTTCCACCGCCAGCAGGTTTTCCTGCAGCTGGCGGTCCTCGACGTCGCGCAACAGCTGCACGTACTGGGTCTTGCTTTCGAGCTTCAGGCGCTCGAGGTTGCGCCGGCCCTCGGCGCGGCCGCGGTCGAACAGTTCCCATTCCACGCCGACGCTGTAGCGGCCGCCGTAGTTGTCGGTCTGGTCGGCCATGCCGGTGGCATAGAGGCCGTTGAACGGCACAGCGCTGTCGAGCTTGGCGAAGTAGCTGTCGCGCTGGCGCTCCAGCCGCTCGCTCATGGCCGCGTTGACGGAGGCCGCGGCGTTCGCCGTCGAAGACAGCGGCGGCACCTGCTGGCTTGCGAGCACCTGGCCGGTGAGGCTGTTGCACAAGCTGCCGGCCAGCCGCAGCCGGACCTGCTGGCCGTGGGCCGCCAGCGCCGCGGCGGCGGCCAGCGCGATGGCCGCGCGCGCGCAGACCCGTGGCGTGACTCGGTGCATGAACTTCTTCCTTCTGCTGTTTAATGGGACCGGGCCATGGCGAAAAAAATTCTATGCCAGGCGGGCGGCCAGCGGGGCCGTTCCGGCCGCATTCACGCGAGGAGCAGTGCATGTATGCCAACAACCTGCTGCAAGGGCAGCGCATCCTGGTCACCGGCGGCGGCACCGGCCTCGGGCAGGCCATGGCCGAGCGCTTTCTCGCGCTGGGCGCCGACATCGCCATCTGCGGCCGCCGCAAGGCCGTGTGCGACGAGACGGCGGCGGCCTGGCGCGAGCGCTTCCCCGACCGCCGCGTGGACACCTTCGGCGTCGACATCCGCGTCGCCCCGGCGGTCGAAGAGATGGTCGACGCGCTGTGGCAGGGCGGCGGCCTGACCGGCCTGGTCAACAACGCGGCCGGCAACTTCATCGCCCCGACCGAGAGCCTGTCGCCGCGCGCCTTCGACGCCGTCGCCAACATCGTCTTCCACGGCACCTTCTACGTGACGCAGGCGGTGGGCAAGCGCTGGGTGGCGCAGGCGCGCGCCGGCGAGTGGAAGCCCGAGCAGCCCTTCCGCAGCGTGATGAGCATCATCACCACCTGGGTCGACAACGGCAGCCCCTTCGTCGTGCCCTCGGCCATGAGCAAGGCCGGCATCGAGGTGATGACCAAGTCGCTGGCGGTGGAGTGGGCGCCCTACGGCGTGCGGCTGAACGCCGTCGGCCCGGGCGAGATTCCCACCGAGGGCATGAGCAAGCGCCTGAACCCGGGCGAAGAGCCCGGCGCGCGCAGCCGCGAGCGCAACCCGATGGCCCGGCCCGGCAAGATGAGCGAGCTGCAGAACCTGGCGGCTTTCCTGATGGCGCCCGGCCAGTGCGACTGGCTGACCGGCCAGGCCATCATGATGGACGGCGGCAATGCGCTGGCCACCGGCGGCAACTTCTACGAGCTGCGCGACTGGTCGCAGCAGGACTGG
The DNA here is from genome assembly GCA_028292195.1 of Ramlibacter sp. Taxonomy (GTDB): domain Bacteria; phylum Pseudomonadota; class Gammaproteobacteria; order Burkholderiales; family Burkholderiaceae_C; genus Ramlibacter. Next base: position 7,710 of record JAQGMU010000216.1, read on the forward strand.
CAGGCGGCGCGCGAGCGCATCGAGGCGCAGAACGCGAAGGACAAGGCGCAGCGCTAGCTGCCCTGCGTCCGGATCACCGTGATGTGCTCCGTCCCGCTCTCAGGCAGCCACACCTCGCCCTTGCGTCCCAATATCTGGCGGATGTTGGTGGACTCCCGCGCCATCGCATGCCGTTCGAACTGCTCGCTGCGCGGGTCGAACGAGAACATCGCATTGCCGCCCCAGTCGCTGGCCCACACGATGTCGCGCTCGTCGACGTAGACCGCATAGGTGCGCGGCCTGGCGCCGGGCAGCTTCCAGGTGCGCCAGCTGTTGGCCGAGGGATCGTGCATGGAGAGGTTGCCGCTGTTCCACTCGCTCACCCAGATGCGGCCGCGGCTGTCGCTCCAGACCCGGCGCGCGCCCTGGTCGCGGGTGGGCGGCTCCACGATGCGCGATTCGCCCGTGCGCCTGTCCATCTGCGCGATGAACGAGCCCGCCAGCGAGCACCACCAGATCTCGCCGGCCGGCGTGGCGCAGATGCCGTACGGCCCGCGGCCGCGCGGCGACTGCTGCACCGTCACCTGGCCGCTCTTGACCGCGACCTTGCCGACGTAGCCGCCCTGGCCCGTGAACCAGAGGTCGCCGGCGCCGTCGAAGGCGCAGGTGTTGAGGTTGGCGTAGGGCGAGCCGGCCGGCAGGCGGTAGAGCGTGACGGCGCGCTGCGGCCAGCTGACGCGGGCAATGGCGTTCTGGCCGCCGTCGGTGACCCAGGCCGCGTGGTCGGGGCCCTGGATCACGCCATGCGGGGCGGAGCCGGTGCCGAGCGCGACCAGCTCGGTGCGGCCGCTGGACGGGTCGAACCAGCCGAGATGGCCGCTGGCCTGCGCGGTGAACCAGACGCCGCCGTCAGGTGCCGGGGCCAGGTCGTGGATGCCGGTGGGGCGTGCGGTGGCGAGTTTCCAGGACTGCAGGCCGGGCCGCGATTGGGCCGGCGCCCGGCCGGGCGTGGCAGCGGCGGTGACGGTGGCAAGGGCCGCGAGGACGGCGCGTCGGTTCGGCAGCGAGGCGGGCATGGGGCGCTCCGGATAGAGCCTTGGGCACTCGCCCTTGTGCCTGCGCCTCGCGGGCCTGTCAAGCCTTGCCGGGCAGCAGCTCCACGGCTTCCTCGCCGCGCGCGGTGGTGGCGCGGCGGCCGGAGCCGGCCTGGGCGGCCAGCATGGTGGCCACGGCGGGAGTGGCGCCTATCCGCCAGCCTTCGGCGGCGGCCGTGCCATGCACGCTGGCGACTGCGCCGATCGAATCGCCCGGCACCAGCGAATGGCCCTGGTCGCCGTGCAGGGCGTCGTCCACCGCCACCAGCGTCACCGGGCCGCGGTGCATGGCCAGCGTGGCCGTGCGCTCCTTGGGCACCGATTTCAGCAAGGCGGAAGCGGCGCGCAGCACGCGGGTTTCGACCGGCGTGGTGAGCGTCGCCTCGTCGGCGGCGAACACCGCCATCAGGTTGGTGCCGTAGGGCATCACGTGGTTGGCGCCGAACAGGTACAGGGTGTCGCGGGCGGACTGGTGCACCTGCTTGACCAGGTCGGCGAGGCTGGGCCCCGTGCCCTGCGCGGGCTGCGGCCCGAGCAGGTCGACCAGCACCAGGAAGGCGTCCTTGTAGGCGACGTCGCCGGCGGCATTGGCGCGGCTCCAGCGGGCATCGATCGCGCGCACCAGCCGGTTCTCGTACTGCCGGCCCAGGTCTTCCTTCTGTTGCTCCAGCGCGTCCTCGACCACGCCCGAGACCGAATTCATGAAGGCATCCTGGTGCGCTTGCCGGCGCGCCAGCACGGCGGAAATCGCTTCGCACAGCTCATCGGGACGATAGGGCTTGGTCAGGTAGTCGTCGGCGCCGGCGGTCATGCCCTGCCGCATGTGCTTGCGGTCGGACATGGCGGTCAGCAGGATGACGGGCACGTTGGCCAGCGCGGGGTCGCTGCGCAGCGCGCTCACGACTTCGTAGCCGGTCATGCCCGGCATCATCACGTCGCAGACGATGACGTCGGGCTTGTCGGCCTTGGCCGCCGCGACGCCATGCGGGCCGTCGTGCGCTTCCTGCACCCGATGCCCCGCCTTCTTGAGCGCAAAACTGGCAACGAAGCGCTGGGCGTCGTCGTCTTCGATGATCAGGACACTGGGCATGGCCCATTATCCCGGTTCGCCCAACATGCGGGGTAAAGCCGACTCCTAGTCCTGGCCCCACATCTCGCGGGCGGTGTCTATCACCAGGCGCAGCTTGTTGCGCTGGTCTTCCACTGCGATGTTGTTGCCGTGCACGGTGCTGGAGAAGCCGCACTGGGGCGACAGGGCCAGCTGCTCCATGGGCGCGTACTTGGCGGCGCCGTCGATGCGGCGCTTGAGCTCGTCCTTGTCCTCCAGCTGGCCGAACTTGGTGGTCACCAGGCCCAGCACCACCGTCTTTCCCTTGGGCAGGAAGCGCAGCGGACGGAAATCGCCGGAGCGGGCATCGTCGTACTCCATGAAGTAGGCGTCGATGTCCATTTCCTTTAGCAGCGCCTCGGCCACCGGCTCGTAGTTGCCGGCCGCGGCGTGCGTGCTCTTGAAGTTGCCGCGGCACAGGTGCATG
>JAQGMU010000285.1 GCA_028292195.1 Ramlibacter sp.
CCATCTCCCATTTCACCTGCCAGATGCCCAGGCGGTTGGCCAGCGGCGCGAACACGTGCAGCGCCTCGTAGGCCACGCCCGGCTGCACCGGCCGCTTGGTGGCCGCGTACCAGCGCAGCGTGCGCAGGCGCGAGGCCAGGCGCAGCATCACCACGCGCAGGTCGCGCGAGAACGCCAGCAGCATCTTGCGCACGTTCTCGGTCTGCACGCGCGGATCGTCGACCAGGTGCGCCGATACCTCGGCGCCGCGCGCCTGCTGCTGCACCCGCACCAGCTTGTTGGTCTCGATGGCCAGCGCGGCATAGCTGTCGCCGAAGGCCTTGGAGATCACCTCCTGCGGCCTGGTCAGGTGGTGCGAGGCGTAGACCAGGTAGCTGGCGGCCTGCATGGCCTCCGAGCCGCCCATGGACTTGAGGATGGCGGCGACGGCATCGGCGTGGGCGAGCGTGTTCTCGCCAGTGTCCAGCGTCTCGCCGGCGATCAGGGGCTCGGCGAAGGCGCGGGCGCGGGCCAGCGCGTTGGCCTGGTGCGGCAGCGCCTGTTCGGCGGCGGCCACCAGTTCGGGGACGACGGCAGCTTCAACCAGCTCCGCGGAATGGCTTTTCATGGGAAGCAGTGTCGGGTAGCAGGAACGAGGCGACCGCCTCGACCTGGGGTGCGGGGATCAGGGTCGGCGCATGGCCCACCCCTTCGAATTCGACCAGGCGCGCCTTCGGGCCGCGCTGCGCCATCTCGCTGGCGGTGGCGCGCGTCAGCAGGTCCGACTGGGCGCCGCGCAGCAGCAGGGTCTCCGCGGTGATGGCGTCATAGAGCTGCCACAAGGCCGCCTGGCCGCTGGCGGCGGCCTGCTCGTCGAGGGTGCGGAAGGGCACGGCAATGGCCGGGTCGTAATGCAGCGTGAAGCCGCCCGCGGGCAGCGGCTTCACCATGGCCTGCGACAGGGCCAGCCACTGCTCCGGCGTATGCGGACCGAAGCCGGTGGAGATCTGCCACATGGCGTCGGCGGCCTGCTGCACCGACTCGAAGCGGCCGGTGTTGCCCAGGTAGGTGCCGATGCGCTGCAGGGCCGACCACTGGAGCACCGGCCCGACGTCGTTCAGGACCAGGCGCCGCACGGGCACAGGCAGCGGGAGCTTGGGCGTGCCGGCGACCGCCATGCCGATCAGGCCGCCCATGCTGGTGCCGACCCAGTCGAGCGTGCGGACGGGCGCCTGCGCATGCAGCTGGCCCAGCATCTGCAGCATGTCGGCGGCATAGGTGGGGATGCCGTAGCCCATGGGGTCCGCCAGCCACTCGCTGCGGCCGCGGCCGGCCACGTCCGGGCAGACGATGCGCAGCGGCGCCTGGCTGCGGGCCAGCAGGCCCTCGGCCAGGGTGTCGAAGTCCCGCCCCTGGCGCGACAGGCCGTGGACGCAGACGATCACGTGCTCCGCGGCGGCATCGCCCCATTGCCAATAGGCCATGCGATGGCTGGCGCCCGGGTCGAGGCAGGATACGTAATTCAGCGTAGGTGCGGTCATGGATGCGCGCTTGCCGGGATACTTTCACACTCCCGGTCTGGCCGCATCATCCTAATTCATCTCGAGGAGAGAACATGCTGAAAGGCAAAACCGCCCTGGTCACGGGCTCCACCAGCGGCATCGGGCTGGGCATCGCCAAGGCGCTCGCCAGGCAAGGCGCCAACATCGTGCTGAACGGCTTCGGCGACGTCAACGGGCCGCGGGCCGAGGTGGAAGCCCTGGGCGTGAAGGTGGGCTATCACGGCGCCGACATGAGCAAGCCGGCCGAGATCGAAGCCATGATGAAGTACGCGGCGCAGACCTTTGGCCGCACCGACATCCTGGTCAACAACGCCGGCATCCAGCACGTGGCGCCGGTGGAGGACTTCCCGCCCGAGAAGTGGGATGCGATCCTGGCCATCAACCTGACGAGCGCCTTCCACACCAGCCGGCTGGCGCTGCCGGCGATGAAGGCCGCCAACTGGGGCCGCATCATCAACGTCGCCTCGGTGCACGGCCTGGTGGCCTCGGCCCAGAAATCGGCCTACGTGGCGGCCAAGCACGGCCTCGTCGGGTTCACCAAGGTGACGGCGCTGGAAACCGCCACCACCGGCATCACCTGCAACGCCATCTGCCCCGGCTGGGTGCTGACGCCGCTGGTGCAGAAGCAGGTGGACGCGAAGGCCGCCGCCCAGGGGATCGGCAACGAGGAAGCCAAGAAGCAGCTGCTGGCCGAAAAGGAGCCGTCGCTGCAGTTCACCACGCCGGAGGAACTCGGCGCGCTGGCGGTGTTCTTCTGCTCGGAAGCCGCGAACAACGTCCGCGGCGTGGCCTGGAACATGGACGGGGGCTGGGCGGCGCAGTAAGGCGCTAGTCCCCCAGCTTCAGGTCGTGCACATGGGTCTCCTCGAAGCGGCTGTCGGCCAGGTCGTAGTCCCAGCGTTCCGCCCGCACCATCCGCTGGCCGCCCGCTGACGGCGGGTCCCAGCGGATCACGTTCAGCGAGTTCGGGGTGCCATGCCGCGTGCGGTGCGACGTCGCCGTGCCCGCCTGCAGGACGTGCAGAGGCCGCGGCGTGGCGTCGGCGCGGGCCGCGAGGTCGATCACGTACGGCAGGTGGATATGCCCGCCGAGCACCATGTCGGCGCCGGCGCGGGCCCAGGCCTGCACCGCCATCTCGCCGCCGTGCAGCTTGTCCTTCTCGTCCTCCGGCCGCGTGACGCACGCGGGCTGGTGCGTCACCACGATCCGCAGCTGGCCGGCGCGCGCCCGCTGCAGCCGCTGCACGACGCGCGCGACTTGCGCCTTCGACACCTCGCCGTCCGTGTGCCGTTCCGGCCGCGTGGTGTTGACGCCGATCACCAGCACGTCGGCGAAATCGAGCTCGGGCTCCAGGTTGTCGCCGAAGCAGGCCTTGTACCTGGCGTAGGGCGCGAACAGCCGCCCCGCCACGTTGTACAAGGGGATGTCGTGATTGCCGGGCAGCGTCAGCAGCCGCGGCACGTGCAGCGAATCGCAGAAGCGCCTGGCCGCCGCGAACTGGCCGCTGCGGGCGCGCTGCGTGATGTCACCGCTCAGGATGACGGCGTCGGGCCGCTGGTCGCGCACCAGTTGCTGGAGCGCCGCCACCACCGGGGGCTCCTCGGTGCCGAAGTGGGTGTCGGAGATGTGCAGCAGGACCGTCATGGTCCGCGAGCATAGGTTGGATCCCTGGTCAGCCGTGTCGGACGAGTTCGGGATCAGCGCAGCTGCACCGACCCCGACACCGTCACCACCACCGTGCTCTTGCCCGGTTCCACCGGCACCGCGCTGTCGCTGGCCGCCTTGGCTTCCATCGTCATCATCCGCGGACGCGGCATGAAGCCCGGCTCGCTGGCGTTGACGGCCACCTCACGCAGGGTGTAGCCGGCAAAGCCGAAGCCCTTGGCCAGCTCGCCGGCCTTGGCCTTGAAGCGCTCGATGGCGATCGTCTGGGCGTCGGTCTCGACCTTGGCGCGCTGTTCGCGGCTCAGGCCGAAGCCGATGCCGCCCAGGGTCAGGGTCTGGATGCGGCCCGCCGCCTGGGTGATGCGCGGGAAGTCACGGCCTTCCAGCACCAGCTCGGCACTGCCCGTCCACCCGTTGATCTTGCCGTCGCGGCCATGGCGCGGATAGAGCGCAAAGTTTCCGGTGCGCACATCCAGCTGCCCCGCCTGCGCGGTCTTGCGCGCCTCCGCCAGGGCGGATTCCAGCGCCGACTTCAGCTGCGCCTGCACCTGCGCCGGGTCGGCGCCGTCGCGCGCCGTGGTGAGGTTCATCGTCAGCAGGTCCTGCTGCACTTCGACGGTGCCGCTGGCTTGCAGCTGCAGCACGTTCTGCGGCGGCGGGAGGGTCTGGGCGGACAGGCCGGCAGCGCCGGCCAGCATGGCGCAGGCCGCCAGCATCGCTTGGAATTTCATCGGGTCGTGGGTCCTTCGTCGGGCGGCCTGGTGGCCGCCGGCTGCTTGAAGTCCGCCAGCTGCCGTCGCAGCTGCGCGCGCTCTTCAGGCGTCAGCTGGCGCGGCTGCGGATGCGGCGCGGAGGCGGGATGGTACTGCTCCAGCACCCGCCGCAAGTCGGCTACGCGCTGCGCCGGCTGGGCCGAGGCCACGACACACGCGGCGGCCGCCAGCACGGCAAGGATGTACTTCATGCCCGGTCAACGGCCCAGCCGCAAAGCCGTGCACCGCGTGGATGTGACCGCGTCCCAGCTGGGGCAACATTTGTAACACTGTGAAAAGCACCGGGGGAAACCCGGAAAGCGGTCCGCCAGCCCCTCAGAATCGTCGCTGTTACAAATTGGATTCCGGAGAACCATGACCCAAGCTGCAGCACGGACCGACAAGATCCTGGTCGTCGACGACGATGCCCGCATCCGCGACCTGCTCCGCCGCTATCTGACGCAGGAAGGCTTCGAAGTCATCCTGGCGGAAGACGGCAAGGCGCTGAACCGCCTGATGTTGCGCGAGACGGCCGACCTGATCGTGCTCGACCTGATGATGCCGGGCGAGGACGGCCTGTCGATCTGCCGGCGCCTGCGCGCCGCCAACGACCGCACGCCCATCATCATGCTCACCGCCAAGGGCGAGGACGTGGATCGCATCGTCGGGCTGGAAGTCGGCGCCGACGACTACCTTGGCAAGCCGTTCAACCCGCGCGAGCTGCTGGCCCGCGTGCACGCCGTGCTGCGCCGCCGCCCGGCGCAGGAAGCGCCCGGCGCCCCCTCTTCCGACAACGAGGTGGTGTCTTTCGGCCCCTTCGCCTTCGACCTCGGCGCCCGCACGTTGCGCAAGAACGGCGAGGAACTGCCGCTCACCACCGGCGAATTCGCCATGCTGAAAGCACTGGTGCGGCACCCGCGCCAGCCGCTGTCGCGCGAGAAGCTGGCCCAGCTGGCCCGCGGCCGCGAGTTCGAGCCTTTCGACCGCAGCCTCGACGTGCAGGTCTCGCGCCTGCGCAAGCTGATCGAGGCCGACCCCGCTTCGCCGCGTTACATCCAGACGGTGTGGGGCGTGGGCTACGTGTTCGTGCCGGACGGCGCGGGTTGAATCGCTGCCTGCCCAGCAGCGGATGACAAAATGCCCTCGCTGCGCTTCAATGACGGCATGACCCTCGTTTCGTCATTCCGTCATGCCCGGCGCAGCCGGCGTCATGGCGTCGTTTCGCCATGATCCGCGCCTCAGCGAACCACGTGGAACCCACCAGCCCCGCGCCGCTGGAGACCGCGCCCGCCCCGCTCGAAATGCGGCCCCGCCTGGGGCTGTCGCTGTTCTGGCGCACCTTCTTCCTGCTGTCGCTGCTGTTGATCGGTTCGATCGTGGCCTGGCTGCAGACCTTCCGCGCGCTCGAGTTCGAGCCGCGGGCGGTGCAGACGGCGCAACAGATCGCGTCCCTCGTCAACCTGAGCCGGGCCGCCCTGGTGCATGCCGACCCGATCGCCCGCGTCTCTCTGATCAAGACCCTGGCCGACCAGGAAGGCGTGCGCA
>JAQGMU010000687.1 GCA_028292195.1 Ramlibacter sp.
GCGCTCGATGTACTGCCAGGTTGCGTCTTCGGCTCCGGCAATCGTCCCCTCGATGCGGTGAACGCGATAACTGACGTAATTCTCGAAGGTAGCGACCATCTTGTAGTCGTACTCGCGAACCCAGCGCTCGTAATCCTCAGGTTTCACGCCCTTCTTAAGCGTGCTCAAAAGAAATCTCACCGGCATTGCGGCACTCCCTTGTCTGCGGTCAGGCGCTTTTTACAACGCCGATCTCTCCGACGATTCGCACACGAACTCTCATTGCATTTCCTGGAAGATACGCGATGGGGATATCCTCCTCATCGACCACAACCAGACTCTCGGACGAAGCTCCAGCTGCGACCGCGCGCCGTTTGGCCAGTTTTGTCGCTTCGGACATGGCTTCGCTGCGGCTCGCGCCATGGAAGATCTGATCGACCTCGCCACAGACCTGCGCGACAGCTGCGCCCACGGCATTCGCGCAATCACCGTGCTTCACGCGCACGATGCGTTCCGCGCCATCGATCTTGTCGGGAATCAGAAAGCCTCCGCCGCCAACTACGATCAGCGTGACGCCGGCCGCTTCGGTTTTAATACGATCGATATTGTCCTCGACCTGAGACTTCACCCGCGCGAGAACGTCATCCACCACCGAGCTTTTGAGATGCCCTACGCGCGCGCGATCGCCGAGTTCGATAAGCCCTGCGGCAACGGCGATGTCGGTGAGCGTAATCTGCTTACCGCCAAACACCAACCCTTCTTCCGGCAGCCGGTAGCCAACGCTCTGCGGTCCGACGGCCCAACTCGACGGATCGATAACGGTGCCGCCGCCGATTCCGATCGAAATCAGGTCCGGCATGCGGAAGAACGTTCGTACTCCTCCGACGTGAACGATGGAGTTGGCTTCCCGCGGAAACCCCTGCCGCAAGTGGCCGAAATCGGTGGTAGTGCCTCCGACATCGGCAACGACGGCATCGTTGATCCCCGAAAGATACGCGGCTCCTCGCATCGAATTGGTTGCGCCGGACGCGAAGCTGAACACCGGAAACGCCGCCGCGCGCTGCGCCTCTGCTACCGTTCCGTCGTTTTGTGTGATGAACAGCGGCGCGGCGATCCCGAGTTGGGCGATGGCATGACGGAAGCCACCAATGACCTCGTCCGCGAGATCGGCAAGGGAGGCGTTGAGAAGCGCCGCGTTTTCGCGTTCGAGCAGACCGATGCGGCCCAGCTGGTGAGATCGCGTGACGCGAATGCCGGGCACCTCCTCCTGAAGGATCTCGGCAACCGTATCCTCGTCGCAGGGGTCGAGCGGAGAAAACATTGCAGCGACCGACACGGCGCTGATGCCTGTTGCACGTATTTCCTTGGCCGCCGCTCGAGCCGCCGCGATATCAAGCGCCATGAAACGACGTCCATCGTAATCATGTCCGCCTTCGAGATGCCAGATGCCGCCACGGACCAGCGTTGCGAGAACCTTCGGCCAGTCGCAGAATGGCGGCAGTGCATTAGTCGCGGGCGCACCGATGCGGATCGCGCCGACGCGCGTTAGGTCCTTGCGCTGAACGACGGCGTTAATGAAATGCGTGGTGCCAACCATCACGGCGTCCACGTTACGTATGTCAGCGCTTTTTTTGGACAGGAGCTCGATCGCGCGGATCATTCCGTCGGTGATATTAGCGGTGGTAGGCGCCTTTACCGAATGCTCAACGCGGCCATCATTAATCAGGACTGCGTCCGTATTTGTACCGCCGACGTCAATTCCAATGCGCTTCATTTCAAAATACCGATCTGAATGGAATCTGGTAACCAAACGCCTGCGGTCCGACATGCTCCAGACCTCGCGGCGTCAGGAACAGCGGCGGCGCTGGCAGAGCGATCACAGTCACGCGTTGGCCGTAGCGAATGATCTCGGTGCCGAGTGCTTCGCCGGTGTCGCTGTCCAGGACGCAGATCAGGTCCGGCGATGTCGCGATGGCTTCCGCCCCACGCCAAGCCACAATCCATTCGTTCTGGAAGTCAATGGTGATCCGATCTTGCGTTGCTCCTAGGCCTGCGATGGTCGCCTTGCCGCGCAGGAAGCCCTCGGTTGCGCGACGCTCCACTTCCACCACTTTGCCGGTGAAGAGCAGCTTGCCCGATTCGATCTTGAGGATCTCCGCGATAGGATCGTCGTGCCGGCGGCGTGCCTCGCGGACTGCGCGCCCGAGCCGGATGGCCTTGGATGTCGAGCCGTGAATCCCCCACGCCTTCACCTCCGCGCCGGTACGCGGGGCCTTACAGGTGTTGGCAATCGAGCCGAATTCAGTGCAGATTTTTCGACTGGTCCGCTCCATCCACTTCCAGCTGGCGACCTTTGCCACCACAACCTCGTTGCCGCGCGGATCGACCGATGTGAGGGGCCACGGCTCGAGGCCTCCGACCGCGAACGTTGTCATCTGGGCTTCGGGATAGGCTCGGCCCATCGCATCCGCATCCACCACGGGGATATTGAGATGCGCTGCAGCCAAAAGCGCCTGCAGGCCATTGCCGCCTCCGATTTCGATGCCCATTACGCCGCGAAATTTACGGCCGGTGTATTCCTCCATCAGTTCAACCGCTCGCGCACAGCGGCGGCTGTCGACGAGACGCTCCTGCAGCACCAGCGGAGCGCCTTGAAATGACACGACTGCGATGCGGTCTTCGTCATCGAGGTCG